>NZ_JBHWCL010000001.1:130519-202798 GCF_042735125.1 Kitasatospora sp. NPDC059599
GCGTCCCCCCCGGGCTCCCGGCTTACCTGGTGTAGGCGCCGGTCCCCCCCCTTGTCCCGCTCGGGGGGGGGCCACGGCCGTGTCACGTCCGTCGGTGTCAGCCGAGGGTGGACCCGGCGATCGGGGCGGAGAGTTCGACGGTCTCGCCCTTCAGGCCGGCCTTGACGAACTGCCAGGTGAGGCCGGTGATGACGCCCTTGCCCAGCGGGGCGAGCTTGGCGAAGGCCGGCTGGCTGAGGTCGATGTGGGTGGAGTCGCAGGAAGGACACTGGTCCTTGACGGGGACGGTGATGGTCTTGCCCTGGTAGGTGACCTTGACCGAAATGCCCTTGCAGACGGGGTCGTTGTTCGGGTTGGCGGTGGTCCACCAGGTGTGCGAGACGGCGACCAGCATCTGCGACGAGGCGTTGATCTGGGTGCCGCAGGCACCGAAGCCCGAGTCGTTGTAGTAGGTGGCCTTGCCGGTCATGGGCTTGTTGATCGGGATCGCGGCGCTGGCGGTGCCGGCCGTGAAGGCGATGAGAGCGGCTGCGGCGAGCGGGGCGCCCGCGAGGATCCTGAGGTTCTTGCCGATGGCGCGCATGGTTCGTTCCCTCCGGTTGCAGTGCTGGCGGAGCTTGCTGAGCATGGGCATGACAGGCACAAGTCGTCGCGCCCGCACGGCGGTTCGGCGACTCCGACGGTCATCTCGTGAAGGGAACGTATGCGCTCGTCCTCGATATGGTCCAGACCTCCATGATGTTGGCATGAACACAAGGCAAGGATCTTTACGAATGCCGCCGAAGGGGCGAAGATGCGTGACCGCGCCACCACGGAGGGTGTTGACAGGCCGTCACCCACCTGCCTGTCCCGCACCGACCCGGCCCCGGAGGTCCCGTCACATGCGCACCGCTCTCGCCGCCCTGCTCCTCGGCGCCGCCCTCGTCCCGGCCGCCGCCGCACCCGCGAACGCCGGCTCCGCGCCCCGCGCGGTGAACCAGGGCTACAGCATCCCGGTCGGCGGCGTGACCGACCTCGGCGCACTGCCCGTCCTCGGCAGCCTCGGGCTCGACTTCGCCCGCCTCCTCGGACAGTGACCCGGGTCCGTCACCGAACGTCGCCGGCACGGGCCGCCGCCCTGCCGGCACCCGGACTCCCCCGTTGCCCGCCCCGTCCCTGTCTTCGCCCGCGCTGTTCCCCGCCGTCGCCCGCCCCGCCCCGCCCCCGCCGTCGCCCGCACCGCTGCTGTCCCGACGCGCTCGCGTCCTGACCGTCCGCCGCGCCGGCCCGCCGCCGAGCGGCACGCGACGGATGGTGGCCGCAGTCCCCGTTCCGCCCACCGGGATCGCCCCACCGGGTTACCCTCGTCCCGCGCGGCGACGACTCCGCGCGACCGACCGAAGGGGGAACGGGTGATCGGGGACCTGCTGCCGGACATCGTGGCGACCGAGGTGGCGTACGACGACCCCCCGCAGGCCCGGCTGGAGCCGGCGGAGGAGGCCGTCCTCGCGCGGGCCGTCGACAAGCGGCGCCGCGAGTTCACCACCGTCCGGCACTGCGCCCGCGCCGCCCTCACCCGGCTCGGCGTCCCCTACCGCCCGCTCGTCCCCGGCCTGCGCGGCGCGCCGAGCTGGCCGGACGGCGTGGTCGGCAGCCTCACCCACTGCGACGGCTTCCGCGCGGCGGCCGTGGCCCGGGCCGGCGCCCTCGCCTCCGTCGGCATCGACGCCGAGCCCGCGCTGGCGCTGCCGGAGGGTGTCCTGGACGTCGTCGCGTTGCCCGTCGAGCAGAAGCGGCTCGCCGACCTGGCCGCCACGCGCCCGGACGTCCCGTGGGACCGCCTGCTGTTCAGCGCCAAGGAGTCGGTGTACAAGGCGTGGTTCCCGCTGACCGGGCTCTTCCTGGAGTTCAGCGAGGCCGAACTGGACCTCTCCCCCGACGGCACCTTCACCGCCCGGCTGCTGGTTCCCGGACCGGTGGTCGGCGGGCGTCGGCTCGACGGCTTCGACGGCCGCTGGGCCGTCCGGGACGGGCTGCTCGCGACCGCCATCGCCGTGGAGCCGTGAGGCCCGTCCGCGACACCCCGGCACGGACTCCGGCCGTGAACTCCGGCCGCCCACCCGCCGCCTGCACCGCCTCCCCCGCCCGGGTGGGGGAGGCATATCCTCGTCCCCGTGACGGTGACCTATGTGATCGACGGCGGCAGGATCGGCACCCTGGAGGACTTCTGGGACGCCGTCGGGCAGGAGATCGGCGTCGACGGCTACTTCGGCCGCAACCTCGACGCCTTCGCCGACTGCCTGCGCGGTGGCTACGGCACGCCCGACGACGGGGACTGGGTCATCGAGTGGCGTGACCACCAGGCCTCCCGGCGCGGGCTCGGCTACCCGGAGACGGTCCGCCAGCTGGAGCTGCGGCTGGGCCGCTGCCACCCCACCAACCGCGAGCACGTCGCCGCCGACCTGGCCGCCGCCCGCGCCGGGAAGGGCCCGACGGTCTTCGACTGGCTCGTCCGGATCATCGAGGACGAACACCCGGGGGGCCTCCGGCTCGCGTAGCACCGCCGGACGTCCACGCCCCCGGTCCGCGTCGCAACCTCCGCCCCCGGTCCGCGTCGCGGCGTCCGCCCCCGGTCCGCGTCGCGCCGTCCGGGCCCGGTCCGTGCCACGACCTCCGGGAGCCCGGGCTACAGCACGTCCGAGAGCCGGACGAACCGCCGCCCCGCCGCCAGCATCCCCGGCACTGCCGCCGCCACCCCCGGGGCGGTGCCGCCGCCCGGGTGGTTCATGTGGCCGATCACGATCGCGCCCGACGGGGCCGACCCGACCTCCTGCCGCACCTGGGAGGCGTTGAGCGTCGCACCGCCGTCCCCGTTCACGGTGAAGCCGGCCACCCGCTGGCCCAGGTCGGCGACCACCCGGGTGGCGACGTCGTCGTAGTGCGCGGTGCCGGAGCGGAAGAACCGGGGCGGGTGCCCGAGCAGCCCGGTGAGCTTCCGCGCGTTGGCCGCCACCTCGTCGTAGACCTCGCCGACGTCACCCGTGCCGGCGATGCCGTAGGCGGAGCGGCCGGTGACCGAGAGCGGGCGGTGGACGGTGCCGTGGTTGCCGATCTCGAACAGCGGGTCGCCGGCGAGCTGCTCGAACTCGTCCGGGTTGGCGTCGATCCAGCGGGCGTTCAGGAAGAGCGTGGCCGGGACGGCGTGGGCCCGCAGGAAGTCGATCAGGTCGGCGTCGTAGCCGTTGCCGCCGGGCCCGCCGCAGGCGTCGAAGGTGAGTGCCGTCGCGCGCTCGCCGTCGGGCAGCTCGGTGATCACTCCGGCGACCTCCAGCCCCCAGTCCGTCGGGGCGACGGCTCCGTACCGCTCCACCACTTCGGCCCGGGTCGGCTCCTTCGCCTGGACGGGTGTGGCCGCGGGGGTGGGCTCGGCCGTCGGTGCGGCGGTCGCGGGGTCCGTGGGCACGGCGTCGGCCGCCCCGGATATGCCGGACGTCGTGGCCGCCGCCGTCCCCGTCGCCGTCCCCGCGGCGGGGGCCGAGGACGAGGCCGCCCCGGCGAGCGACGTCGACGCCGCCCGGGTCCCGCACCCCGTCAGCACGCCACCGGCCATTACCACGAGCAGTGCCCGCCGACTCACCGCCACGCCCGCCTCCGATCCATCTGCACTCGAATCAACTGATTACATGACTATGAACCGACCATTCGTCACTCCTCGCAACTCGCCCACCGCCCCGCACCCGGCCCCTCTTCACCGACCCGCCCCGCCGCCGTGGGCCCCTCCTCACCCCCGGTTCACCCGCCCGGGTAGGCACGCGAGCGACCGCCCGCCCCGATCCGGAGGCCCCGATGCCGACCGAACCCAGCACGCCCCGGCCCGGACGACCGGCCCAGCCCGGCACGCCCCAGCCCGGACAACCCACCCGGCCCGGCCCGACCGACCGGCCGCCGCACCCCGCCCGCCGTGACCTGCTCCGCACCGGCCTGGCCACCGGCGCCGCCACCGCCCTCGGCTTCGCCGCCACCACCGGCGAAGCCTCGGCGGCCCCCGACGCGTCCCCCACCGCGGCCGCCGACCGCACCCTCACCCTCACCGGCCACCTGCCCACCGGCTCCCCCGACTTCGTCCACCTCCCGGTCGAAGTCCCCGAGGGCGTGCGGGAGATAGCCGTCTCCTACAGCTACGACAAGCCCCCGGTCCCGGCCGGCACCCCGGGCAACTCCTGCGACATCGGCATCTTCGACGAGCGCGGCACCGACCTCGGCGGCCCCGGCTTCCGCGGCTGGTCCGGCGGCTTCCGCACCGAGTTCAGCCTCTCCCGCTCCGCCGCCACCCCCGGCTACCTGCCCGGCCCGGTCAATCCCGGCACCTGGCACGTCGTGCTGGGCCCGTACCAGGTCGCCCCGCAGGGCCTGGACTACCGCGTCCAGGTCACGCTCCGCTTCGGCGCGCCCGGACCGCAGTTCACCCCGCACTACCCGGCGGAACGGGCCCGCGGCCGCGGCCGCGCCTGGTACCGGGGCGACTGCCACCTGCACACCGTCCACTCCGACGGACGGCGCCTCCCCGAGGAGGTCGCGGCCGGGGCCCGCACGGCCGGCCTGGACTTCATCGTCTCCACCGACCACAACACCAGCTCCTCGCACGCCGTCTGGGGCCCGCTGGCCGGCCCGGACCTGCTGATCCTCCCGGGCGAGGAGATCACCACCCGCAACGGCCACTGGCTCGCCCTCGGCCTGGAGGGCGGCCAGTTCGTCGACTGGCGCTACCGCTCGCGCGACGAGGAGTTCCCGCGCTTCGTCCGCCAGGTCCACCGCTCCGGCGGCCTGGTGGTGCCCGCCCACCCGTACTGCCCGTACGTCGCCTGCCAGTGGAAGTTCGGCTACGACCAGGCGGACGCCGTCGAGGTGTGGAACGGCCCGTGGACGTACGACGACGAGTCCGCGGTGGACACCTGGGACGGTCGGCTCGCCGTCGCCCTGCGCGAGGGCCGCTCCTGGCTGCCCGCCCTGGGCAACAGCGACGCGCACAGCGAGCCCCAGGTGATCGGCTCCCCGCACACCGTGGTGCTGGCCGAGGACCTCACCCGCGACGCGGTCCTGGACGGGCTGCGCGACGGGCGCAGCTGGCTCGCCGAATCCAAGTCCGTCCAGCTGGAGTTCACCGTCACCGGGCACGGCCGCCGGGCGGGCATCGGCGAGGAGCTGACCGTCCCGGCCGACGCGCCGCTGGACGTCGAACTCACCGTCTCCGGGGTGCCCGGCGGGACAGTCCGGCTGATCACCGACGAGGGGCAGATGCACCAGGAGTCGCTGCCCGCCGGCGGCTCGGGCACCGTGGTGTGGCGCACGACCGCCGCGCTCGCCGCGTACGTCCGGGCCGAGGTCCGCCACCCGAAGCCGGACGGCACCCCGGGCAGGGGCAACGCGATGGGCCCGGACCTGCCCTGGGGCCCGATGGCGGCACTGACCAACCCCGTCGTCCTGCGCGCCCAGGAGCGGTAGGCGACTCCCGGGAACGGCGGGAGCGGCCACCGGCCGGTCACCGAACGCTCACCGGGCGGTCACCGGCCGGCCGCGGCGCCCCACCCGCCCACCGGGTGGGGGACGACTCGGGGCACCCGTTTGGACTAGGTTGATCCCCGAAACGCATCAGTCGTAGGGACGAGGCGATCGGCTGTCCGGACAGGGGCCGACCAGCCCCTTCGCACTCCGACCGCCTCGCCCCGGCTACCCGACCGTCCCCGGCCCGCGAAGGGATCCGCAGCTGTGAACCGTACGACCGTAGGTGGGCCGGAGCTCGGGGGCGGCCGGGGCGCCGGGGGCGTCCTCGTCCTTGTCGACCCGTCCGGGGCCGGGAACAGCCCGGTCGCGGAGCTGCTCGCCCGGGAGCTGCACCCCAGCGTCCACCTGCGGACGGACGACTTCCTGCGGGTCATCCGCAGCGGCCGGCTCCAGCCCCACCTGCCGGAGGCCGGGCGTCAGAACGCCACCGCCCTGGCCGCCGCCGCACAGGCCGCCTTCGCGTACGCCACCCGCGGCTACCAGGTCGTCGTGGAGAGCCCGGACGTCCCGGCCGGGCTGGACACCTTCCGCCGGGAGAGCCGCACCACCGGTACCGCCCTCCACTACGTCGTCCTCCGCCCCGGCCCGGTCCCGGTCGACGACCGGCACGTCCTCGACACCCGCGACCTCACCCACGAGACCACCGCCAAGTCCGTCCTCGCCGCCCTGACCCGCCGCACCCACCTCCTCGGCTGGTAGCAGCACGGCCGCCCGGGTCCGCCGCGGCCCGGCCGGGCCCTCCGGACAGGTCCTACGGACAGGGCCTACGCCCCCACCACCCCGTCGATCGCCTCGCGGAGGAAGTCGGCGTGCCCGTTGTGCCGGGCGTACTCGTGGATCAGGTGCAGCATCACCAGCCGCAGGGACACCTCGGCGTCCCACCGGGCCTGGTACCCGGTGACGTCGAGGGTCTCGGCGGCGAGCTCGATGCGGCGGGCGTGCTCGACCTCGGTCCGCCAGGCGGCGAAGGCCTCCGCGCGGGTGGCGCCGGTCGCGTCGTACGCGACCTGGTAGTCGCCGTCCGCGGACCAGACCAGCGGGAGGTCCTCGCCGTTGATGACCCGGCGGAACCAGGTGCGCTCCACCTCCGCCATGTGCCGGACCAGCCCGAGCAGGGTGAGCGTGGACGGCGGGCTGGACCGCAGGCGCAGCTGTTCGTCGTCCAGGCCCTCGCACTTCATGGCGAGCGTCGCCCGGTGGAAGTCCAGGAAGCCGCGCAGCATCTCGCGCTCGCCGCCGGTCAGCGGCGGTGCGGGGCGTTCGTCGGGGGCGTTCACGGTGTCGCTCTCCTCACGTGTCGTCCGGATCCCGTCAGGGACTCGGGATCCTCGCGGACTGTAGCGAACGGACCGCCCCGCCCGACGGCGAATTTTCTCCCGGCTGTCACATCCGCCCGCCCTCCGGCGTCTTCATGCCCGACCGAACCACCGCACGAGGAGGACACCATGGCGCTCCGCCTGCCGAAGGCCCCGCTGCCCGCCGGGCTCGGCGAGAACATGATCACGGCGTTCGGCGCCGTCTTCGAGCCCACCGAGGTGATCTGGCACAACCCCGGGGTCGCCACCGCGAACACCGAGTTCGCGGGCAGGATCGCCGGGTGGGACGCGCTCGACGAGAGCCTGAAGTCCTTCGCCCACATGGCCGTGGCCTCACTGGTCGGCTGCAGCTGGTGCCTGGACATCAACTACTTCCAGGCGCAGAACAAGGGCCTGGACCTGACCAAGGCCGCCCAGGTGCCGAACTGGCGGGCCTCCGAGGTGTTCGACCCGCTGGAGCGGGAGGTGATGGACTACGCCGAGGCCATGTCCGTGACTCCGCCGACCGTCACCGACGAGCAGTACGGGGGTCTGCTCGACGCCCTGGGCGCGGCGGCGATGGTCGAACTCACCGCCTACGTCGCCTTCGTCAACATGGCCGCCCGGAACAACATCGCCAACGGCGTCTCCTCCCAGGGCTTCTCCGACTCCTGCGAGGTCCCGCTCGCCGGCCGCCCCGCCACGGCAGCGGCACGGGAATGACCCGGTCCGGGGCCGACCACGCGTTCCCCGATCGCCGTCACCCGCCCGGCAACCGACCCGGCGACCGGCCCGCCCGGTAGCCGCCCCCGGTCGCGCGGCGGTGGTCCGAGCCCCCTCGGACCACCGCCGCGCCCCTTTCCCACCGGGCACACCGGCCCATCACGTACCGTGTTCGGACCACCACCGGTTTGGGTACGTACCTCGGCGCGCCCGACGGCCGGGCGCCCACCGAGCAGGAGACCCAGCGGCCCATGGACCACAACCGCATCCCCCCGACCGTACGCCAGACCTACGGCGCCGGCGATCTGTCGAAAGCAGCCAGCTTCGCCGGCGGTTTCATCAACTTCGGTGACTGGCAGGGCATCGACCTGACCGCGCCCACCTCCGACGACCGCGTGCACAGCCAGGAGCAGCTCTACCGGCGGGTGCTGCGGAGCTTCCCCGAACCACGCGAGCACCTGCGGCTGGCCGAGGTCGGCAGCGGCCGCGGCCTCGGCGCCGCCCTGGCCCTGCGCGAATTCCGGTTCGCCGCCGTCACCGGGATCGACATCCACCCCGACCAGGTCGAACGCGCCCGAGCCGTCAACGCCAAGGCCCTGGCCACCTACCCCGACCGCCTCGCCTACACCATCGGCACCGCCGAGCGGCTCCCCTTCACCGACGCCTCCCTGGACGGCCTCTACTCCGTCGAAGCCGCCCAGCACTTCCGCGAACTCACCGGCTTCGCCCGGGAATCCGCCCGGGTGCTGCGCCCCGGCGGCCGGCTCGCCGTCACCACCTTCTTCACCGCCGAGGGCCCCGAGGTCGCCGAACGCCTGAAGATCCTCCTCGCCAGCTTCGCCGACGGCCTCGACGTCCCCCACCCCCTCGGCCCCTTCACCGAGGACCTCACCGCGGCCGGGTTCGCCGAGGTCACCACCGAGTCCATCGGCGCCGACGTGTGGCCCGGCCTCGACCGCTACCTGGTCGACGCCGTCCCGCCCGGCCACTGGACCCGCAACTTCCTCCCCTCCTGGCGCGACGGCCTCCTCGACTACCACGTCGTCACCGCCGTCCGGGCCTGACCCGCCGGGTCCGCGAACGCGGTGCCCGTCCGCCGGCGCGCGCGGACGGGCACGCGGCGGACGGGCACGCGACGGACGGGCGTCCCGACGAGCACCCGACGCGGTTCCGCGCCGCCCTCAGCCCCGCGCGTTCTCCCGGACCTCCACCAGGCGGGTCGGAGCCGCGCCGAGCCACCAGGTGGGATCGGCACTGCCGTCGGTGGTGCGGCCGTCGCGGTGGACGTAGTGGCGCACGTCGCGGCCGGGCTCGGCGAACTCGCCGTTCAGGGCGCGCTCCAGCCACTCGGCGCCGAACCGGAAGGCCTCGGCCGCCACGCCGCCGAGCGGGTGGAACTCGTCCTCGTAGACCCGCAGTTCCTTCGGCGCCCGGATCCGCTCGAAGCTCTCCAGCGCCTGGCCGAGGTCGGTCAGCTCGTCGAACTCGCCGATGCCGTACAGCACCGGGCAGGCGATGTCGGCCACCAGGTCGCCGAGCGGCATCCGGTCGGCGAGGTCGCGGTCGAAGGCCGCCTCGTCGGTGTACCCGGCCATGTACATGTAGTTGTTCTTGAAGGTCGGCTGGGCGCGCTCGAAGATGGTCGCGAAGTCGCCGGTGACGGCCTCGAACGCGGCCAGCGCGGCCAGGCGCCGGTCGGTGGCGGCCGCGCGGGAGCCCCAGTAGCCGCTCATCGAGATGCCGAACATGCCGATCCGGTCCGCGTCGACCTCCGGCAGCCCGGCCAGGTGGTCGAGGTAACGGCCGATCGCGCGCTCGTAGTTGGACAGGTCGACGGTGAGTCCGCCGGCGCGGCTCTCGCCCTGACCCGGCCCCTCGATGGACAGCGCGACGATCCCGCGGGAGGTGTAGTACCGCTCGGCCGCCCAGATGTAGTCCTCCTTGATCATGTCCATCCCGGGGCCGAGGATGACGGCCGGCGCGTTCTCAACCCGGCCGGCCGGCAGATGCAGCAGGGCGTGGATCGTCGAGCCCTCGAAGTCCAGCTCCACCCTGCGCACCCGGCCGTCGCGCAGCGCGCCGAGGCGGGCCACGCAGTGGTTCGCGCGCTCGCGCATGGCCGCCTTGCGCGGATCGGCCGCGTCGAACACCGAGTACTGGGCGCGGCCCCACATGACCGCGGCCCGCAGGTAGAGGTCGGCGGCGGTCTGCGCGAAGCCGCCGCGCTCGTGGTGGGCGGCGCGCTCCTCGGCCTGCCCGGCCACCGTCGCCCACGCCTTGGGCAGCATGGCGCCGCTGCGGACGAGCGCGAAGACCTTGGCGAAGTCGGTGTGGTCGTGGCCGAGCTGCTCCATCGTCCCGACGGCCTCGGGGTGCAGCGCGTCGAATCCGCCCTGCGCGAGGGCGATGTCCAGGGCCCAGCTCTGTCCGGTCGAACGGACGGTCATGGTGGTCTCCTCCGGGGTCGGGGGCAGGGTCGAGCCGCCCCGCGAATCACTGAGCACTTAGAAACTAAGTACTTAGCTATTAAGTACTTAGGCTAGTCTGCTGTCAACCCGCCGAGGAGGACCGACCATGGCCGAGCAGCCGCCCACCCCCGACCGCGCCCAGGCCCTGGACCGCCTGTCCCGCGCCGCCTACCGCCTCAGCGCCGCCGACGCCCGGCTGCGCGGCCGCGCCACCCGCACCCCCGGCGCCCTCTCCCTCACCCACGCCCGCGCCCTGCGCACCCTGGCCGACCAGGGACCGCTGACCATCAGCGGGCTCGCCGCGGGCACCGAGACCACCGGCGCCGCCACCACCCAGCTGGTCAACGGCCTGGTCGCGGCCGGCTACGTCACCCGCACCCGGCCGCCCGAGGACAAGCGCTCCGTCGTGGTCACCCTGACCGACGCCGGACGCGAACGGCACCGGCAGCGCCAGGAGGCGCTCACCGACGCCCTGCACACCGACCTGTCCGACTACGACGCCGAGGCGCTCGACCGCGCCGCCGAGGTCCTGCACCGGCTGTCCGCCGTCTACGACCGGCTCTGAACCCCGCCGCCCGCCCCGTGCGGCCCGGGGCCGGGCCGCACGTCCGGAGGAACTCCGGCACCGCCGGCACCCGGCAGACCGCCGCGTTCGACCGGCCCTCCGGCATCAGCGCCGGCACCTCGCGTTCGGGTCATGGCCGCCCGACCGGGCACCATGCCCGCCGCGTCGGCCGCCCTCGGAGTGCCCGGACCGTGGGCGCCGCCCTGGCGGCCGGTCGGACCGGTGAGCGCCGGGGCCCTCCTCCTCGCGACCTCCTGCGCAGCCCGGCCGCCGCCGGGGCCCTCCGCACCCGCCCCGTCACGACCACCGCCCGCCGGCCCTGCCACCGACGAACCGGCCACCAGGCCACCAGCTCAACCGACCGCCGCGTCGGCCCGGTTCACCGGATCGGTCCCGGGCGCCTCGGGAGTCTCGGGAGCCTCCGTACCAGCGGGAGCCCCGGGCCCCGCCAGGGCCGCCAGCCGGCGCAGGCTGGCCCGGCGCTGGAGCGCGCCGAGGCCCACGGTGGCCGCGCCGAGGCCCAGCCAGCCGACCGGGCCGGCCGCCATCACCACCCCGGTCAGCAGCAGCGGGCCCACCGACTTCTGCACCGACTGGGACATCCCGGCCACGCCCAGGTACGACGCCTGGGCGCCCGGCGGCGCCAGGACGACCGCCAGCTCCCAGGAGCTCACCGAGCGCATCAGCTCCGCCAGCGTGACCAGCACGGCCGCGGCCAGCAGCGCGATCGACGCCGCCCACGGCCCGCCGCCGGTGGCGAGCACGATCAGCAGGCAGCCGGCGAACAGCGTCACCCCGTACCAGCCCACGGCTGCGGCCGCCCCGCGCGGACCTTCCGCCAACGCCGAGACCCGCAGTTGCAGCAGCACCACCAGCACGGTGTTGAGGACCAGGAAGACCGGGACGACGGCGGGCGGCGCGTCAGTGTGGTGGACGAGCCAGAGCGGCAGGCCGACGTTGAGGATCGAGTCGTCGAGGTTCATCGGCATGTCCAGCAGGACGAACGCCAGGTAGCCGCGATCGCGCCAGGGGCTCGGCACGGCGGTCGCGCCGGCGGCGGGCTCCTGTCCGGCGGCCGTCGCGACCAGGCCGCGGCCGGCCGGCTCCCGGGTGCGCCAGACCAGGACGGCGGCCACGACGAAGGAGACCGCGTTGGCCAGGATCAGCGTGCGGTACGCGGCCGTGGTGCCGACCGCGAGGCCGATCGCCGAGACGCCCGCGCCGAGCGCGTACCCGGCGTTGGCCACGCTGCGGAACAGTGCCTGGTACGTGGCGCGCCGCTCGCCCGCGACGCGGGTGGCGAAGAGCATCTCCAGGGTCTTGGCGGCCCGCTCGGCCAGGCAGGTCAGCGCGACCGCGGGGAGCAGGGCGGCGAAGTCGTCGACCACCAGCAGCAGGCCCATCGTCCCCACCCGCAGCAGGTGGCACCCGATCAGCAGCCATCGCACCGGCACCCGTTCGGCCGCCCGTCCGGCCAGTGGCGACCCGGCGATCCCCGCCACCGCGCCCACCCCGAGGAGCAGGCCGAGCCGCCGGGCGTCCATCCCGCACACGTAGGTGAAGTACAGCACCGAGGCCGCCGCCCACACCCCGGTCCCGGTCCGGTCGACGCACTGGGCCAGCAGCATGATCCGCGCGTCCCGCCCGCCCGGCGGCTTCCGCAGCTGCGCCATCAGTCCGTTCCCCCGCATGGCAGGCCCCCGTTGCATGATCGGCATCAATCTCGACATCAAGATACTTCATATCAAGACACCCATGGAACCCCCGCCCCCGCCATCCCGACCGCCCCGCCCATCCCCGCCACCCCGCCCGACCGGGCCCTCGACGCGCGGCGGGCGGTGCGCCACACTCTCCCCAGCAGCACCCCGCGCTCCCAACGCACCGGCACGACGTCCTGACCACCGCACAACGGAGAGCCTCACGGTGAGCACTCGTCAACTGCTGGAGATCGTCCTCTCGTCCGGCCGGTCCGGGTCCGGCCCGGCCACCTGGGGCCAACGGGCCATCTGGGACGCCGTACGCCGGCTGGCCCCGGCCGACGCGCCGCGCTACAACATCACCACCGCGGCACCACTGGACCCGGGCCTGCCACTGCCCGTCATCCTCGGCGCACTGGAGCACCTGCTGCACCTGCACGACTCCCTGCACACCCGGCTGCTCCCGGGCGAGGACGGCGAGCTGCGCCAAATCGTCGACCCGGAAGGGACGTTGGGCGTCGAGGTGTGGTCCGCCGCCGGGGCCGACGATCCGGCCGGGCTCGGCGCCCGGCTGCACGGGGAACTGGCGGCACGCCCCTTCGACACCGCCGCGCAGTGGCCGATCCGGGTCGGCGTGGTGACCGCGGACGGGCTGGCCCGGCACATCAGCCTGGTGCTCTCCCACACGGCGGTCGACGGCTCCGGGATGAACCGGCTGGTCGCCGACCTGACCGCACTCAGCCTCGGCCGCTCCCGCGACGAGCTGGCCGGCCTGCGGCAGCCCGCCCAACAGCCCCTGGAGGAAGCCGAGTTCCAGACCTCGGAGCGGGGCGTCCGACGGGACACGGGCGCCCGCAAGCAGTTCGTGCGGAAGCTGCGACTGGGCCCACCCCGGCTCTTCCCGCCGACCGCCACCACAGATCCGACCACCGCGGGCCCGACCGCCACAGACCCGACCACCGCGGGCCCGGCCGCCGGAGCCCCCGCACCGTTCCCGAACGCGGTCCTCCGCTCCCCCGCCCTCCCCCGTGCGGTCGAGCAGGTGGCCGCCACCCACCGGGTGAGCACCTCCTCGGTCCTGCTCGCCGCGGCGGCCGCGATGACCGCCGAGCTGGCCGGAAGGACCGAGGCCGTGCTCAACGTCGTCGTCAACAACCGCTTCCTGCCCGAGCTGACCAACGCGGTGAGCGTGGTCGCCGGCGACGGCCTGTTCCATCTCCCGGACGCCACGGCCGAGTTCGGCGACGTGGTGCGCCGCACCCATGCCGCCGCGATCGGCACCTACCGGCACGCCTACTACGACAAGCTCGCGCTGGCCGCCGACATCGAGCGGCTCGCCGCCGAGGGCACCGAACCCGCCGACCGGTCCTGCGTCTTCAACGACACCCGCGAGCTGATCCCCGCCGACACCGATCCCGCCGGCACCGATCCCGCCGACACCGACCCGGGCGACGACCGGACCACCCTCACCTGGCCGGTGGAGTTCGAGCCGCGCCCCGGCCTGACGTACGCACTGGACGCCCTGCAGTCCCCCGCGGCGCTGAGCCTCGCCATGACGGCGGACCCCTCCGTGCTCCCGCGCCCCGCGATGGAGCGATTCCTCTACGGCATCGAGGAGTTGATCCTCACCGAGGCGGGTGCGGCGGCGGCAGCGGCGAGCACCGCGACGGCGGCGGGCACGACGGCGGGGGCGGCCACCCGCGCTTGAACCTGACACTGATGTCAGGTTCTACCGTACCGGCATGACCACCACCACGGAATCCCTGCTCAGCCCGTACCGCCTCGGCTCGCTCGACCTCCCCAACCGCGTCGTCATGGCCCCCATGACGCGCTACCGGGCCGCCGAGGACGGTACGCCGCTGCCCGTCGTCGCCGAGTACTACGCCCAGCGCGCGAGCGCCGGGCTGATCGTCACCGAGGGCATCTGGCCGAGCAGCCGCGGCCAGTCCGGCTGGCGGCTGCCCGGCCTGGAGACGCCCGCGCACGTGGCCGGCTGGCGCGCGGTGACCGGGGCCGTGCACGCCGCCGGCGGCCGGATCGTCGCCCAGCTGATGCACGGCGGCCGCCAGGGCCACCCGCTCAACCGGCTGCTCGGCGACCTGCCGGCCGGCCCCTCCGCCGTCCCCGCGCCCGGCCCGGTGCACGTCAGGGACGGCGGCAAGGCCGAGGCCGTGACCCCGCGCACGATGACCCGCGAGGAGATCCGCCAGGCGGTCACCGACCACGTCGACGCCGCCCGCAACGCGCTCGCCGCCGGCTTCGACGCCGTCGAACTGCACGGCGCCAACTCCTACCTGATCCACCAGTTCCTGGCCGACAACACAAACCTGCGCACCGACGAGTACGGCCCCCGCACCCTCGCCGGGCGACTGCGATTCCCGGTCGAGCTGGTCACCGCCGTGGCCGGGGCGATCGGCCCCGACCGCCTCGGCCTGCGGCTGTCCCCCGGCAACCCGCAGTTCGGCATGCACGAGACCGATCCGGCCCCGGTCTACCGGGCCCTGCTCGCCGAACTCGACGGCCTCGGCCTGGCCTACCTCCACCTCACCGACAACGACGACTACCCGGCCCTGGCCGACCTGCGCCCCCGCTGGTCCGGCCCGCTGATCGGCAACGTCGGCGAGAACCGCGAGGCCACCGACCGCGAGCGAGGCGAGGCGGTGCTGGCCGGCGGACTGGCCGACCTGGTCTCCTACGGCCGCGCCTTCATCGCCAACCCCGACCTGCCGGAACGGTTCGCCGCCCGCGCCCCGCTCACCGCCGTCGACCCGACCCACCTCTACGGCCAGACGGCGGCCGGCTTCACCGACTACCCGAGGCTCACCGACGTCACCGCCGACCCGCAGCCCGCCCGTATCCCGCAGCCCGCCGACGACCCGGAGCCCACCGCCGTCCCCCGGCCCACCCGCTGACCGGGCCTCTACCCTGGGTCCATGCGGATCCTCGTCCTCGGCGGTACCTCCTTCGTCGGCCGCGCGATCGTCGACGACGCCCTTCGCGGCGGCGCCGAGGTCACCCTGTTCAACCGCGGCCGGACCAACCCCGGCCTCTTCCCCGGCGCCGCCCGCCTGATCGGCGACCGCGACACCGACGACCTCACCGCCCTGTGCGAGGGCCGCTGGGACGCCGCGGTGGACGTCAGCGGCTACCGCCCGCACCAGGTCGACCGGGCCACGGCCGTCCTCGGCGACCGGGTCGGCCGCTACCTCTTCGTCTCCAGCCACGCGGTGTACCGGCGGGACGGCCTCGCCCCCGGCTCCGACGAGTCCGCCCCGCGCCGCGCCCCGCTGCGCGACGCCGAGCACCTCACCGAGGAGACCTACGGCCGGCTCAAGGTCGCCTGCGAGGACCACGTCACCGCCCGGTACGGCACCCGGGCGACCGTCGTGCGGCCGGGGAAGGTGGCCGGGCCGCACGACGAGCACCGCGGGCTCACCTACTGGGCGCGCCGGGCGGCCCGCGGCGGGCGGATCGCCCTGCCCGGCCGCCCCGAGCAACCGGTCCAGCTGGTCGACGCGCGCGACCTCGCCCGGCTGGTGCTCCGGCTGCTCCAGGACGACCGGCCGGGCGCCTTCCACGCCGTCGGCCCGGCCGAACCGACCACCCTGGGCGGGCTGATCGCCACCTGCGCCGAGGTCGCGGGCACCGAGGCCGAGGTCGTCCCGGTGCCGCCGGAGACCGCCCCGAAGGCGTTCTTCCCCCTGGTCCGGGCCGAGTCGCTCTGGCCGGGCCAGCAGCGCGACCCCGCCAGGGCCCGCGCCGCCGGGCTGCCCGCGACCCCGCTCGCCGCCACCGTCGCCGACGTGCTCGCCTGGGACCGTGAGCGCGGCGCACCGCCGCTCGGACACGGGTTCACGCCCGAGCAGGAGGCCCGGGCCCTCGCCGCTGCGGACGCACGATGACCCTCGCCCCCACCTGCGCCCGTCCCCGCCGCCGCCCCGCCCCGTCGTCGCGCTGCGCCAGGTCGTCGCGCTACGCCCCGAGCACGCCGAGCCCGGCCGTGAACCGACGCCGTTCGTGCCTGCCCTGACCGACTGTCAGTGCCACCGGATATGGTCGGGCCCGAACGATCGCACTGGAGGGCACCATGACCGCACCGGGCACCACCACGCTCACCACCGCCGACCTCGTCGAGGGCTGGCGCCGGGTGGGCGTCCGCGAGGGCATGGCGCTGATGGTGCACTCCTCGCTGTCCGGCCTCGGCCGGGTCGAGGGCGGCGCGGCGGCCGTAGTGGCCTCCCTGCGCGAGGCGGTCGGGCCCGGCGGCACCGTCGCGGCGCCCACCTTCACCACCGACACGGTCCGCGACCCGGCCCCCGGGCGGGCCGGTCCGCCCACCGCCGAGATCGCCGAACTGCGTTCTGCCGTCCCGCTGTTCCACGCCGGACTCCCCTCCTCCACGGGCGCCGTGGCGGAGGCCCTGCGCGCGCTGCCGGAGAGCCTGCGCAGCACGCACCCCCAGGTGTCGGTCGCCGCCGTCGGGGCGCACGCCCGCGAGGTCACCGCCCGCCGCTCGCTCGGCTTCGCCGTCGGCCGGGAGTCGCCGTTCGGCGCGCTGCACGACCTCGGCGGCCATGTGCTGCTGATCGGCGTCGGGCACAACCGCAACACCGCCCTGCACTACGCCGAGACCTTCGCGCCCAACCGCCGGCTCAAGCTCCGCCGCTTCCCGATGGCGATCCAGGGCGAGCGGGTCTGGATCGAGGCGCCGGACGTGGGCGACGACAACGACACCCACTTCCCCGTCGTCGGGCGGGAGTTCGAGGAGACGGCCGGGATCCGCGAGGTGTCGGTCGGCGCCGCGCCCTGCCGGCTGGTCCCACTGCGCGGCCTCATACCCTTCGCCGTCCGCCGCCTCACCGAGCTGCTGGCCGCGGACGGCCCGACCACGGCGCAGCCGACCGGCGCACGGCACGACGGGCCGTGACCGGACGGTGCGGCCCGGCCGTCCGCCCGTTCCCGGACGGCCGACCGGGCCACCCCCGTCACCTCACTTCACGCCCGGGCGTCAGTGCCCCGCGTCGTGGAGGGAGTTGGTCTCCTGGATCTTCTTCCAGGACTTCGGCTCCGCCGGCAGCTGCCCGTCGGTCTGGCCCGCTCCGGGCGCCAGCGAGGCGGCCGCCGCGGCTCCCGGTGCCACCGGCCCGGTGGCCGGCTTCGCCGCGGTGAACAGCCAGGTCGTGAAGAGGTCACCGAGCTTCTTGCCGGAGACCTTCTCCGCGTACGCCTGGAACTCGGGGATGGTGGCGTTGCCGTAGCGGCGCTCGGTGGGCCAGCCCTTGAGGATCCGGAAGAACGCCTCGTCCCCGACGGTGTTGCGCAGCGCCTGGATGGCCACCGCGCCCCGGTCGTAGACGGCGCCGGAGAACTGGTTGTCGGCGCCCGGGTCGCCCGGCTTGACGGTCCAGAACGCGTCGTCGGCCGGGTGCGAGGCGTAGACGTAGTCGGCCAGTTCCTGCGCGGTGCCCTCGTTCTCGTGCTCGGACCAGAGGAACTGCGAGTACCGGGCGAAGCCCTCGTTCAGCCAGATGTCGCTCCAGCGCGAGAGCGAGACGCTGTCGCCGTACCACTGGTGGGCCAGCTCGTGGACGACCACCGAGGTGTTGGCGCCGCGCGAGAACTGCCGGGGGCTGTAGAAGACCCGGGTCTGGGTCTCCAGCGCGAAACCGGTCGGGACGTTGGGGACGTAGCCGCCGACGGAGCTGAACGGGTAGTCGCCGAAGTAGCCGCTCAGCCAGTCGACGAGTTCGCCGGTGCGCTCGACGCTCGCCCTGGCCGCGTCCGCGTTGTCGCCGAGGTCCTTGCTGTACGCGTTGTAGACCGGCAGCCCGCCGGGCGTGGTGTCGGTCGTGACGTCGAACTTGCCGACCGCGAGCGTGGCCAGATACGTCGCCTGGGGCTTGTTCTCCCGCCAGCTGTAGCGGGTCCACCCGGCCTGGGAGGAGGTTCCGGTCAGGATGCCGTTGCTGATCACCTGGTTGCCGTCCGGCACCAGTACCGAGACGTCGAAGGTGGCCTTGTCGCTCGGGTGGTCGTTGCTCGGGAACCACCACCACGCCGACTCGGGCTCGCCGGCCGCCACCGCGCCGTCCGGCGTGCGCAGCCAGGCGGTGAAGCCGTACTTCTTCACGGTGGACGGCACGCCCTTGTAGCGGACCACCACGGTGGCCTGGCTGCCCTTGGCGAGCGGCCGGGCGGGGGTGACCTCCAGTTCCTGCTCACCGCTGGTCGTGAAGGCCGCGGGCCTCCCGTTGACCCGGACCTCGGCGACGTTCAGTGCGAAGTCGAGGTTGAACCGGGAGAGGTCCTGGGTGGCGGTGGCCAGGATCGTGGTGGTGCCTTCGAGTTCGTCGGTGGCGGGCTGGTACTTCAGCCGGATGTCGTAGTGCGAGACGTTGTATCCGCCGTTGCCGTAGGTCGGGTAGTAGGAGTCGCCGACCCCGGCCGCGCCGGGTTGGAAATCGGATGCCGAGGCGGGAACGGCCAGGAACAGGCTCAGGGCGCTGGCAGCGGAGACGATCAGCCTCTTGCGCACGTGGTCCTCCAGGGATCACCGGAACGATGGGTCGGATCGATCCATGTCCCGGTGATCCCTGCTCCACTCCCCAATCGTGAGATGTTCATGAAAAGAAACGCGCCGAAATGACACCGTCGCAGCAACGCCGCGACGGCGTCACGTCACCACACCGGCCCCGCCCGCAGCCCTGGGCCCCACCCGCCACTCAGGACCCGAGCGTCACCGGAGCCCGCACCAGCGAGCCGTACTCCGTCCACGAGCCGTCGTAGTTCTTCACGTGCGGGTAGCCGAGCAGCTCGGTGAGCGCGAACCACGTGTGCGCCGACCGCTCGCCGATCCTGCAGTAGGCGATCACCTCGCGCTCCGTCGACACCCCCCTGCCCACGTACAGCGCCCGCAGCTCCTCCGCCGACCGGAACGAACCGTCGTCGTTGGCCGCCTGCGACCACGGGATGTTGACCGCGCCGGGGATGTGCCCGGGCACCTGGGCCTGCTCCTGCGGCAGGTGCGGCGGTGCGATCAGCTCGCCCCGGAACTCGGCCGGCGAGCGGACGTCCACCAGCACCGCGTCCGCCCCCGGCTTGGCGAACACCTCGGCCTTGGCCAGCACCTCGTCCCGCAGGGCCCGCAGCTCCGGCCGCTCGGGGCCGGTCAGCCGGTAGCCGGTGTGCTGGTAGTCCATCACCTCGGGGGTGAGTTCGCGGCCCTCCAGCTCCCACTTCTTGCGCCCGCCGTCCAGCAGCCGCACCGGCCCGAAGCCGCGCAACCGCAACAGCCAGTAGGCGTACGCGGCGAACCAGTTGTTGTTGCCGCCGTACAGCACCACAGTGGTGTCCTCCTCGACCCCGGCCGCCCGGAGCAGGTGCTGGACGCCGTCGCGGTCGGCGTAGTCGCGGCCGACCCGGCTGTGCAGGTCGGTGGTCCAGTTCCAGCCGACCGCGCCGGGGATGTGGTCCCGGTCGTACACGGTGCTGTCCTCGTCCACCTCGACGACCCGGATCGTCCCGTCGTCCAGGTGGTGGGCCAGCCATTCGGTGTCGACCAGCGCCTCGGGGTGTGCGTAACCGTTGCCGGTCATCCCGGGCCCTCCTTGCCTGCCGTGGGCGTGCCGCGTCGCCGTGCGCGTGCGCTCGGGCGTGCGCGCGGGGCACCGGCGACCGGGCCGGACCCTTCGAACGTACGCCGCCCGCCCGGTCCGGGCCACCCCGGCCGGGTCAGGCGGCGGCCGCCCCGTCCCGCCGCGCCACGTAGTAGAGGTTCAGGATGTCCCCCTCGACCCGTTCCACCTCCACCGACCCGAACCCGGCCTCGGCCAGCATCCGCCGCGCGGCCTGCTCGCCCCACACCGTCCCGAGCCCCTCCCCGCCCTCGCCGAGCGAGACGGTCATGCAGTAGAAGGTCGAGAAGGTGTACAGCGCCGGCGCCAGCGGGTGCTCCACGTTCTCCTCCAACTTGCTGCTGGCCGCGACGTCACCCATCAGGAAGACCCCGTCGGGCCGCAGCGCCCCGGCGACGGCGGCCAGCGTCCGGGTCGGCCGGGCGAGGTCGTGGATCACGTCGAAGGCGGTGACCAGGTCGTACGATCCGTCGATCCCGGCCGAGTCGGCGATCTCGAACCGGGCGTTGTCCAGCCCGAGTTCGGCCGCCGAGGCGCGGGCCGCGGCGATGCCGTTCTCGGCGATGTCGATCCCGGTGACCCGGCTGGCCGGGAAGGCCTTCGCCAGCACCGTGACGGCGTGCCCCTGCCCGGTGCCGACGTCCAGGACGTCGATGCCGGCCCGCAGCCGCTCGGTCAGTCCGGGGACCAGCGGCACGATCGCGTCCACCAGCGCCAGGTCGTACACCCGCGCGCTCTCCTCGGCCTGCAGCTGCTGGAAGCGCGGGTAGGCCGAGTACGGCATCCCGCCGCCGGTGTGGAAGTGGCCGAGCAGTTCCTGCTCGACCTCGCCCATCATCGCCAGGAAGGGCATCATGCCGGCCAGGTTGTCCGGCCCGGCCGCCCTGGTCAGTGACGCCGCGTGCTCGGGCGGCAGCGCGTAGGTGCGCCGCTCGGGGTCGTACGCGACGAAGCCGGCGACGACCATGCCGCCCAGCCATTCGCGCACGTAGCGCTCGTTCAGCCCGGCACCCCGCGCGATCTCCTCGCTGGTCGCCGGATCCAGTCCGGCCATCAGGTCGAACAGCCCGGTCTGGTGGCCGAGGCTGGTCATCAGCCCCAGACAGGCGTCGTTCAGGACGCCGACCACGCGTCCGGCGAAGGCCTCCTGCTTCTCCGCGTCCAGTTCCCGTACGGACATGGCTTCCTCCTCCGCGGCCGGAACGGCGCCCCTCTCCTGTCACGCTACGCCGTTCACCCGAACGGCCCCACCGGTGCTACCGATGGGGCCGGGTGGAGGAGGGAGGACGGTCCGGCGGCACCCTGCCTGCCGCCGGGCCGTCCGGATCCGCGGTGATCGTCCTCTGCCTCAGGAGAAGACGACGGAGCGGAACTTCAGCCGGTCGCCGAGCCTCTTGCCCGGGTTCATCACGTAGAAGACGTCGCCGTCGCAGTGCTCCTCGAGGAACACCGTGGCCGTCGAGGTGGTGAGGTTCTCCGGCGCGAAGGCCGGCTCCGTGCCGATGTCCGGGACGTCGATGCACACGCCGCTCTGCGGGTCGAAGATGCCGGTCGGGACGCCCGGTCCGACCTTGTAGAGGAAGTCGCCGGTGGCGGCGTTGGCGGAGGTCGGCACGGCGAGGGCGAGGGCGGCGGCGCTGACGGCAGCGAGAACGGCGTTGCGGAGTCGCATGGGTGATGGCCTTTCAGGCGGTACGCGGCGGTACCGGATTCATTGGTGCGTTATCACCCCTAGAGGCCCAAAATGCGCAGAAACGGTTCTCCCAATCCACCCGTTCGAGTGGTTTCGCCGGAAAGGCCGCTACCCCACCACCCCCGGCAGTGCTCTCAGTTGGGCGGCGCGGTGAAGAAGTACCCCGAGTCGACCAGCACCGGCAGGTACGCCTTCAGTGCCGCCACCGTCTGCGAACGGTCACCGCCGCCGTCGTGGTTGAGCACGATCGACCCGGACCGGACGTCCTTGAGGATGGTGTCGATGATCGCCGAGGTCCCCGGCCGGGACCAGTCCCTCGGGTCCACCGACCAGGCCATGTTCCGCATCCCGAGGTCGGCCGCGACCTTCAGTGACGCCGGGGACCAGTCCCCGCCCGGTGCGCGGAACCAGGTGGGCTGCCGGCCGGTGGTCTTGTACAGCAGGTCGGAGGTGCGCTGCAGCTCGTCCCGCACCTTGGCGTCGGAAAGGTTCCGCAGGTCGGGGTGGGTCCAGGTGTGGTTGGCGATGTGGTGGCCGCGGTCCGCGATCTCCCGCACCAGCTCCGGATGCTCGACGGCGCTCTCGCCGATCAGGAAGAACGTCGCCCGGATCCCGTACTGCTGGAGCAGCGCCAGCACGGTGGGGGTGTACCGGGGGTCGGGGCCGTCGTCGATGGTGAGCGCCACCACCTTCCGCGCCGCGTCCAGCTCGTACACCGGCTTGGTCTCGGCCTCGGTGAGCGCCTTGCGCACGGGCATCACGCTCGGCACCGCCGAGGGCGAGGGGGACGACGCGGCCGAGGGAACCGCCGGGGGCGTGACCGGTAGAGCGCCCGGCGACCCCCCGGCTCCGGCCACCACCACCGGGAGCGCACTCTCGTCCACGCCCACTTCGGCCGCCGTCCCGCCCTCCCCGCCGCTCCAGGGGCTCCGGCAGCCGGAAGCGGCCCCCAGGAGGGACATCCCGGCCGTGGCCAGCAGCAATCTTCGCGAAATAATCTGACGATCTGACAGCATTCTGAATGCTTCCCCCGGGCGTCACCGCCGCTCCCCGGAGGCGCCCCCTACGGCCCCGATCACCACCCGGACGGCCCAAGAACGACCCCGGCGCAACCCCGTGGAGACTCCGGCGCGACCCTGCGAAGACCCCGGCGCGGCCCCGGGCGGGCCCCTGGAGCACCGGAGTGCACGCCCCGCCCCCCGACCCCTTCGGCCGTTCTTCCCCGACCCGCCACCCGGCCCCTCACCCGGGCCGCTACGCTGTGCCTCCCCAGTGTGATGATCTGCCATCAGAGGACGTGGCCATGACGACAAGTCAGGACTTCCCCCAGCAGGGCCCGCAGGACGACGCCGCCGAGCTGAGCCAGTGGGAACGTTTCGGCGTCGACACCACCACTCCGCACTCCGCACGCGTGTACGACTACTGGCTGGGCGGCAAGACCAACTTCCCGCCGGACCGCGCCATGGGCCAGGCCATCGAACAGGCCGTGCCGAGCGTCAAGGAGATGGCCAAGGCCAACCGCGCCTTCCAGGGCCGGGCCGTCCGCTACCTGGCCCAGGAGCACGGCATCCGCCAGTTCCTCGACCTCGGCACCGGCATCCCCACCTCTCCCAACACCCACGAGATCGCCGAGGCGGTCAGCCCCGGCACCCGGGTGGTCTACGTCGACAACGACCCGATCGTGCTCGCCCACGCCCGCGCGCTGATGGTCTCCAGCCCGGCCAGCCGCACCACCTACATCCACGCCGACCTGCGCAAGCCCGAGGAGCTGTTCGCCGATCCGGCGCTCACCTCCACCCTCGACCTCACCCGGCCGGTCGGCCTGCTGATGATCGCCGTGCTGATGCTGATCGCCGACGAGGACGACCCGTGGGGCCGGGTCGCCGCGCTGCGCGACGCCCTGCCCGCCGGCAGCTGCATCGCCCTCACCACCCCCACCCAGGACTTCGACCCGGAGGCGGTCGGCAAGGTCGCCGAGGCCGCCCGGGCCGGCGGGATGACCCTGGTGCCGCGCTCCTACGACGACGTGGTCCGCTTCTTCGACGGCTGGGAGCTGATCGAGCCGGGCGTCGCCCCGGTCCTGGCCTGGCGCCCGGACGGCGAGCCCCCGGCCGACCCGAAGGCCGCGTACTACTGGGGCGGCGTCGCCATCAAGCGCTGACCGGACCGCTGCCGGCCGAGGCGGGGCCCGTCCGCGCCCCGCCTCACCCCAGCCGCCCGCCTCACCCCAGCAGCCCCGCCCCCGCCTCACCTCAGCAGCCCCGCCTCACTTCAGCAGCCGCGACATCCGCCGGTCCGCCAGCGGCTTGCCCCCGGTCTGGCAGGTCGGGCAGTACTGCAGCGAGGAGTCCGCGAAGGACACCTCCCGCACGGTGTCCCCGCACACCGGGCAGGGCAGGCCGGCCCGGCCGTGCACCCGCAGCCCGAACTTCTTCTCCGCCTTCAGCTTCCCCGCCGCGAGCCCGCGCGAGCGCTCCACCGCCTCGCGCAGCGTGCCGCCGAGCGCCTCGTACAGCCGCGCCGTCTCCTCCTCGGTCAGACTGCCCGCGATCTTGTACGGCGACATCCGGGCCGCGTGCAGCACCTCGTCCGAGTAGGCGTTGCCCACGCCCGCCAGCACGCTCTGGTCCCGCAGCAGGCCCTTGATCCGGTGCCGGTCGCCCCGCAGCAGTGCGGCGAAGTCCTCCAGGGTGAAGCCCGGGTCGAGCGGGTCCGGGCCGAGCCTGGCGACGCCCGGCACCTCGGCCGGGTCGTTCACCACGTAGACCGCGAGCCCCTTCTTCGTCCCGGCCTCGGTGAGGTCGAACCCGTCCCCGGCCTCGCCCTCCAGGCGCAGCCGCAGCGCCAGCGGGTTCTTCGGGCCGGGCCGGGGCGGCTCGGCGGGCAGGCTGTCCTTCCAGCGCAGCCAGCCGGCCCGGGCCAGGTGCACCACCAGGTGCAGCCCGCCGGCCTCGATGTCCAGGAACTTGCCGTGCCGGCCCACGGCGCCGACGGTCCGTCCCTCCAGCGCCGTCACCGGCGGGTCGTACGTCTTCAGTGCGCTGATCGCCACCGGCTGCACCCGGGCGATCACGCGCCCGGTCAGCCGCTCGGACAGGAAGGCGCTCAGCGCCTCGACCTCGGGCAGCTCCGGCATGCGCCCAGTCTCCCCCGGCGCACCGCCCGGCGCGCGCCCTGCCCGGTGCCCCTCCCCTTCGCCCCTTCGCCCCCCGCTGTTTCGCCCTTTCGCCCCTTTGCCCACCCCCACCCCGAAGCGCAGGCTGGAACGGAGGGAGGTGCCTCGCGACCATGAGCACCCTTGAGGAACAGATCGACATCGCCGCCCCCGTCCTCGCCGCCTGGGAGCAGTTGCACCGGGTGCACGAGTACCCGCAGTTCGTCGACGGCGTGCGCAGCGCGCATCCGCACGGGCGCAACCTCGCGCACCTCGGGGTGGCGGTCGGCGGTGCCGAGCACGCGGTCGACACCGAGATCACCGACCGCGGCCGGGGCCGGGTGATGGCCTGGCGGACGCTGGAACCCCTCCGGCTGAGCGGGGCGTTCGCCCTGCTGCCGCTCGACGCCCGGCACACCCGGATGCAGATCCGGGTGGAGTACGACCCGGAGGCCGTGCACCGGACGTTCGGCGGGCCGCGCGGCTTCGCCCAGGCCGGGGCGATCGAGCGGACGGTCCGCGAGGACCTGGAACACTTCCGGGAGCTGGTCGAGGCCCGGGTCAGCGCCGCCGATGACCGGACGAGCAGTGACGACGACCGGACGAGCGCCGCCGACGACCGGCTGCAGGCGCCGTAAGAAGCGCATAAGCCCAGCTCAGCACGGGTGGTGAGGCTCTTCACAGGACCCCGGCGGCCCGGCCGTTCCGCGTCCGACCTGTGGCAGACTCGGATGCCATGGACATCGGCCCGGTCACCAGGACGCTCCGCGCGGCGGTCTTCGCCGCGCTGGTCGTGCTGCTCGCCGGGCTCGGCCAGGTGCTGGTCACCGGCCGCGCGCTGCCGGTCGGCCCGATGCTCCTGGCCTCGGTCGCCGTCTTCGCGGTGGCCTTCGCCCTCGCCGGCCGTGAGCGGGGCTTCCCGGCGGTCGTCGCGGTGTTCCTGCCGCTGGAACTGGGCGTCAGCGCCCTGTTCGACGTCGCCCAGACGAGTTGCCCGTCCCTGCCGCCCGGCGCCGGGCACGGCCTGCAGCCGCTGCTCTGCGGCGGCGGTTCGCTGGGCGGCTTCCTGCTCGGCCACGGCGTCTCCGAGCGGACCGGCGTGCTGCTGCTGGTGCTGGTGCACACGGTGATCGCACTGGCCGGCGCGTACTGGCTGCGTCGCGCGGACGCCGCGCTGGCGGGCCTCGCCCGGACCGCCCGGATGCTGGGCGAGTTCCTGCACCGGCACCTCCCGGCCGCCGCCCGCTGGCTGCTGCTGCTCACCGCGCCCGTCCCGGCGCGTCCGGTGGCGCGGGTGCCGTTCCCCCCGGCCAGCCGCGCGCTGGTCCCCGCCGAGGACGTCGTCGTCCGTCCGGCCGTCCGGCGCGGTCCGCCGGTGTTCGCTCCGGCCGTCTGAGCCCCCCGCCAGGCCCGAGCCCCGCTCCGCCTGAGCCCTTTCGTCCGGGCCGAGCCCTCCGCTCGCCCCGGCCGGCCCGCTCACCCGGCCGTCTCTCCCCGCGCAGGCCCCGACCGGCCGCGCCCGCACCCCGCACGCCCGAGAGCACAGGACGCCACCCCATGAGCAACAGCCGCAAGACCGACAAGGCCTCCGCCACCGACCGCATGCGCGCCGCCCGCGCCCAGGCCGAGCGCTCCGACCGTATCCGCCGCCGGGTGGTGGTCGGCGCCGCCTCCGCCGCCGTGCTCGCCCTCGCCGCGGGCGTCGCCTTCGCCGTCGGCGGCGGCTCCTCCGGCTCCGGTTCGGACGCCGCCGCGAACGGCCCGCTGGTCGTCCCCGCGAACGCGACCGGCGACGGCGGCACGGTGATCACCTACGGCAAGGCCGACGCCCCGCACACCCTGTCGGTCTACGAGGACTTCCGCTGCCCGTTCTGCGAGCAGCTGGAGACCACCACCGGCAAGACCGTCCAGCAGCTCGCCGACGCCGGCACCTACAAGGTCGAGTACCACCTGGCGACGTTCCTGGACAAGAACCTCGGCGGCAAGGGCTCGCGCACCGCGCTGGCCGCCGCCGGCGCGGCGCTGAACGAGGGCGTGGACAAGTTCAAGCAGTTCCACGACGTGCTGTACGCCAACCAGCCGGACGAGCGCAGCGATGCCTTCGGTGACGTCAACCACATCCTGGACCTGGCCGGCCAGGTGCCCGGGCTGAAGACGGACGCGTTCGTCAAGGCCGTCCAGGACGGCACCTACGCGCCCTGGGCCGCCAAGGTCAACGAGGAGTTCAACAAGAGCGACGTCACCGGCACGCCGACCGTCAAGCTGGACGGCCAGAAGCTGGACGTCCTCAGCAACGGCAAGGCCGTCTCCCCCGAGCAGTTCACCGCCATGGTCAAGCAGGTGACCGGGTGACGCCCGCCGCCCCGGCCACCCCCGAGACCCCGGCCGCCCCCGCCGCCCCGGCCGCACGGACGGCCTACGGCGCGAGCCGCCCGTTCGCCTGGCTGCTGGTGATCGGCGGCGCGATCGGCCTGTTCGCCTCGGCGGTCCTCACCCTGGACAAGATCCGGCTGCTGAAGGACCCCTCGTACGTCCCCAGCTGCAACATCAACCCGATCATCAGTTGCGGCTCGATCATGCGCAGCGCGCAGGCCGAGGCCTTCGGCTTCCCCAACTCGCTGATCGGACTGGTGGCCTTCGGCGTCGTCGTGGCGGTCGGCGCGGGGCTGCTCGCCGGTGCGACGTACCGGCGCTGGTTCTGGCTCGGGCTGCAGGCCGGGACGGCCTTCGGGATCGGCTTCGTGACCTGGCTGACGTACCAGGCGCTCTACCGGATCGGCGCGCTCTGCCCGTACTGCATGGTGGTGTGGGCCGCCGTGATCCCGCTGTTCTGGTACACCACGCTGCACAACCTGCGTTCCGGTGTGATCCCGGTGGGCCCCCGCCTGCGGGTGGTGGTCCGGGAGGCGGCCCGCTACCACTGGGTCGTACCGGCCCTGTGGTACGCGGTGATCGCGCTGCTGGTCCTCAACCGGTTCTGGTACTACTGGAGCACCCTGATCTGATCCCGTCCGCCGCCCTCCCGCCCCGTCGTCCGGAGCGGGAGGGCCGGCGGACCACTCCTCCTCGTTGGGGGCGCCATGCGACGCAGGATCGTTCTCTTCGTCTCCGTCTCGGTGGACGGCTACTTCGAGGGCCCGGACCACGACCTCTCCTGGAACCTCGTCGACGACGAGGTGCACACCCACTTCAACCGGGAACTCGCCCGGATGGGTGCTTTCCTCTCCGGCCGGGTGACGCACGAGCTGATGGCCTCGTACTGGCCGACCGCCGACCAGGACCCGGACGCCGACGCCCCGATGATCGAGTTCGCGGGCATCTGGCGTGCGATGCCGAAGGTCGTCTTCTCCCGCACCCTCGACCACGCCGACTGGAACACCACGGTCGTCCGCGAGGTCACCCCGGAGTCGATCGCCGCCCTCACCGCCGGCCCCGGCGGCGACCTCTGCCTCAGCGGCGCGAACCTGGCCGAGTCCTTCCTCGCCCAGGACCTGATCGACGAGTTCCGGCTCTACGTCCACCCCGTCGTCCTCGGCCGCGGCACCCTGTTCTTCCGCCCGACCGACCGCCCCGCCCCGCTCACCCTGAAGGACACCCACCGCTTCACCAACGGCGTCACCCTGCTCCACTACGCCCGGGAGCGCGGGGCTACGTCGGCAGCCCGGTGAGCTCGGTGAAGGCGGCCGTGCCCGAGTAGCCGATCAGGAAGCCGACCAGCACACCGCCCCAGAAGTCCTCGACGGTGACGAACGACGGCGCCTCCGACTTCCGCGCGGCGAAGACGATCGCCGCCCCGCTCAGGATGACCGCCAGCACGAGCGAGCCGAGCGTGGTCCCCAGGGGCTGGTCGGCGAGCGCACCCAGGCTCTGCGCCTCCTGCAGCGACCGTCCGAGGCTGCCGGCCAGGCCGCCCGCCACCCCGCCGGTCATCACGTTCCACAGCGCGGCCTTGAGCGGGACGGTCAGCGCCGTGGTGTTGGCGAAGACCCTGCGGCGCTCGGCTCCCGGCGCCCCGGCCCCCGGCAGCGCGCCCTCGGTCTGCTCCGGCGCCAGCCCGTAGACCACGTTGAGCTGCAGGCGGTAGCTCGCGGGCACGAAGAACGGGTTCCGCGGAGTGCCGAGGCGGATCGTCCAGACGTCGGTCGACCCGGGTTCCAGCGCGACGCCCCGGGGCAGGGAGCCGATCAGCGGCACGCGTTCGCGCTCGGCCGGCCGGTCGGCGAAGACGGTCACGCTCGACTCGTCGTACGCGTGGACGTGGGTCTGCCGGGCCCGCCCGTGCAGGGACACCGACGACTCTCCGTAGGCGTGGAGGTGGAGCTGGTCGTCCGCGCCGTCCAGGCGCGCCCGGTCCCGCGAGTTCGCCCGGGCCAGCCGGGCCATCTCCTCCTCGATCCCCCGCGCCTGCTCGGCACGGTCCGGCGGGAGTGCGGCCAGGTCCGCCTCCAGCCGCCGGATCCGGGCCTGCCGCTCCTCGACGGCTGCCGCCAGCCGTTCGACGTCGGCCTCCGGGAGGGCCGGTTCCGCCGCCGGATCCGGCTGCTCGGGCCTCCGCCAGAACAGCTGGGTCGGCAGGCTCATGTCCACCTTGTCGATCCACACCGGCACCGAGAAGGGGTTCTTGATGTGCAGGTAGACCGTGAAGTCCGTGCCCGAGTACACCTGCGGGACGGAGAGGTCGACCGAGAGGTCGAGCAGGCCCAGCTGGGCCGGGGGCTCCGGTGGCGGGGAGGTCACCCGGACAGGCTAGCCAGGCCGGCCCGTCCGGGTGGCGGGTTAGGGCTTGTCTGACAATTCCCGCCGCGCGCACGACGCCGGGCATCCCGGCTGGACGCACCGCCGAATCGTCCAAGTACGTCCAGTACGAGGACGCTCCGGCGGCACGCCCAGCCGGGCGCCCAACGCCGCGCGCTGATGCGACGCGAATTGTCAGACAAGCCCTAGCCCGAACCGCCCGTCAGTCCTCGATCGCGCCGAAGTCGAACGCCTCGACCTCGGCCAGGAGTTCGGCCCGGCGGTCGTCGTCGATGAACGAGGCGCGGAAGGAGTTGGCGGCCAGCCGGCGCAGGGTCTCCCGCTCCAGGCCCAGGGCCTCGTGGACGGCGCGGAAGTTGTCCTCGACGTAGCCGCCGAAGTACGCCGGGTCGTCGGAGTTCACGGTGACCAGCAGGCCGGCCTCCAGCATCTCGCGCAGCGGGTGGTCGGCGACCGTGTCGATGCAGCGCAGGCGGACGTTGGACAGCGGGCACAGGGTCAGCGGGATCTGCTCGCGGACCAGGCGGGCGACCAGTTCACCGTCCTCCAGGCAGCGCAGCCCGTGGTCGATCCGCTCGACGCCGAGGACGTCCAGTGCCTCGGTGATGTACGAGGCCGGGCCCTCCTCGCCCGCGTGGGCGACGCGCCGCAGCCCTGCCTCGGCGGCCCGCCGGTACACCTCGCGGAACTTCGCCGGCGGGTTGCCGACCTCGGCCGAGTCCAGGCCGATGCCCGCGATCCGGTCGAAGTACGGGCGGGCCGCCTCGAAGGTCTCCAGCGCGGAGTCGGCGGACTCGTCCCGCAGGAAGCACATGATCAGCCGGGTGCTGATCCCGTACCGCTCCTCGCTGCGCGACAACGCCAGGGTCAGTCCGTCCACCACCACGCCCAGCGGCACCCCGCGCGCGGTGTGCGCCTGCGGGTCGAAGAAGATCTCCGCGTGCCGCACGCCCTGCTCGGCGGCCCGCGCCAGGTAGGCGTCGGCGAGGTCGGCGAAGTCGTCCTCGGTGCGCAGCACGGCCATCAGCGCGTAGTACAGGTCCAGGAAGGACTGCAGGTCGCTGAAGGAGTACGCGGTGCGCAGCTCCTCGGTGTCGGCGTACGGCAGCTCGACCCCGTTGCGGGCGGCGAGTTCGAAGGCGAGCTCGGGCTCCAGGGTGCCTTCGATGTGCAGGTGGAGTTCGGCCTTGGGAAGGGGCATCAGCGATCTGTCCGAGCGGTAGGGGATGGACCTGAAGGTATGAATGAATTCATCCTACGATCCAGGCGATCACCGCCCCGGCTCCGCCGCTCCGCAGGTCGCGAACGGCGCCCGGCCGCCCCGATCGAACGGGTGTACCGGCGAGGGCCACCGGGCACCCCGTAGGAGGGGACTTCCGCCGAGGAGGTACCGAGATGCGGCACGCCGACGCCACCCACATCCGGCCCGAGGGCATCTCCCCGCACGCTCTGGGCAACGACACGCTCCTGCACGAGCTGGAGCAGCTGCACCGCACGCGCCACGAGACCTTCCTGTACGGCTCGGAGGAGGCGCTGAAGCGGCACACGCTGCGCACCGGGCAGCTGGAGGCCGAGTACCTGCACCGCTTCCCCAACCGGCTGGTGACCGCCGGGCGGACGCGGGCCGGCGCCCGGGCCCGGGGAGCGGCGGCCCGGGTGGAGTCGCTGCCGGAGTGACGGGGACGGGCCGGACACCCGGCGGGACACGCCGGGCGCGCCGTGGCGTGCCCGGAGCCGGGCCGTCGGGGAGGGTGTGAGGGCAGACGCACCGGCCCCGGCCCCGCACCGGACCCGGGCCCAGACCCCTCGGGAGCCCGCATGCCCATCGCCAGCGTCAACCCCGCGACCGGCGAGACCCTGGAGACCTTCGAACCGCTCGACGCGGCCGGCATCGAACAGCGGCTCGCCCGCGCCGAGACCACCTTCCACAGCTACCGCATCAGCCCGTTCGCCGCCCGCAAGGAGCTGATGCACCACGCCGCCGACCTGCTGGACCAGGACGGGGAGGCGGTCGCCCGGACCATGACCGAGGAGATGGGCAAGCCGCTGGCCGCCTCGCGGGCGGAGGCCGCCAAGTGCGCGAAGGCGATGCGCTGGTACGCGGACAACGCCGAGGCGCTGCTGGCCGACGAGCAGCCGGCCCGGGCCGACGTCGCCGACTCCGGCGCCTCCCGCGCCTACGTCCGCTACCGCCCGCTCGGGCCGGTGCTGGCCGTGATGCCGTGGAACTTCCCGTTCTGGCAGGTGATCCGGTTCGCCGCGCCGGCCCTGATGGCGGGCAACGTCGGCCTGCTCAAGCACGCGTCCAACGTGCCGCGCACGGCGCTGGCGATCGAGGAGCTGTTCCGGCGGGCCGGCTTCCCCGAGGGCTGCTTCCAGACGCTGCTGATCGGTTCGGGCGCGGTCGAGGGCGTGGTCCGGGACCCGAGGGTCGCCGCGGTCACCCTCACCGGCAGCGAGCCGGCCGGGCGGGCCGTCGCGTCCGCGGCGGCGGACGAGGTCAAGAAGGCGGTGCTGGAACTCGGCGGCAGCGACCCGTTCGTCGTCCTGCCGAGCGCCGACGTGGACACGGCGGTGGCGACCGCCGTCCGGGCCCGGGTGCAGAACAACGGCCAGTCCTGCATCGCCGCCAAGCGGTTCATCGTCCACACCGACGTCTACGACCGCTTCACCGCCGGGTTCACCGCGGCGATGCGCGCGCTGCGGGTCGGCGACCCGATGGACGAGACCACCGACGTCGGCCCGCTGGCCAGCCGCCAGGGCCGGGACGACCTGGAGGAGCTGGTCGAGGACGCCCGCACCCACGGCGCCCGGGTGGAGTGCGGCGGCGGGCGGCCGGAGGGCTGGGACACCGGCTGGTTCTACGAGCCGACGGTGCTGACCGGCATCACCCCGGCGATGCGGATCCACCAGGAGGAGACCTTCGGCCCGGTCGCCACCGTCTACCGGGTGGCCGACCTGGACGAGGCCGTCGCGCTCGCCAACGACACCCCGTTCGGCCTGAGCTCCAACGTCTGGACCACGGACGGGGCCGAGCAGGAGCGCTTCGTCCGCGACGTCCAGGCCGGCGGGGTGTTCTTCAACGGGATGACGGCCTCCCACCCGGCGCTGCCGTTCGGCGGAGTCAAGCGCTCCGGGTTCGGGCGGGAGCTGTCCGGGCACGGGATCCGGGAGTTCTGCAACGTCACCACGGTGTGGATCGGCTGAGCCCTCCCGGACCCCCGCTCACCCCGGGCCGGGTCAGGCCGCCGCCCGGTGCCGGCCCGGGCCGGGTGTCATCCAGCGGGCGAGCACGCCGATCATGGCGATCACCGTGAGGCCCCAGAAGATCGCCATCGGCACCAGCACCGCCAGCAGGCTGATCTGGGCGGCGGCCATGCCCATGCCGACCGACAGCGTGATCATGAGCGTCACCACGGTGGGGCTGAGGGTGAGCAGCCAGTTCCAGGCCCGGTGCCCGAAGCCCTGGTTCTTCCGGGCCTCGGGGCCGGTTTCGACTTCCTTGTAGGTCAGCAGGTCCATCGGGATCGCCTCCGATACGGGACGGGAGGAAAGTGCCTGGCCCGGGGGGGGTCAGGAGGCCTTGCGCGGGGCCGTGGACTTCCGGCTCCCGGTCTTCTTCGCCGCCGGGGTACGCCCGGCGGCGTCGCCCTTCGAAGCGGTCCGGTCGGCGGCGGACTTCCCTGCGGCGGCCTTCGCGGCCGGCTTCCTCGCGGCGGGCTTCCTCGCGGGGGGCTCGGCGTTCTTCTTCGCCGGCGCGCGTCTGCGCGGCGCGGGCTCCGCCTCCGCCTCCGCCGACCCGACGTCCGACCCGCCGCCCGACCGGCGTCCGCCCTTGGCCTGCTTGAGGCTGCTGCGCAGCGCCTCCATCAGGTCGATCACGTTGTCCGGTGCCTCGCCGCCGTCCTCCTCGTGCGGGATCTCGACGCCCTCCAGCCGCGCGCTGATCACCTGCTGCAACGCCTGCTGGTAGTCGTCGTGCAGCCGGGACAGGTCGAAGTCCTCGGAGAGGGTGTCCATCAGCGACCGCGCCATCTTGAGCTCCTGCGGCCGGACGGTGACGTCCTCCTCGGGCGCGATCCCGGCCGCCGGGCGGACCTCGTCGGGCCAGATGCAGGTCTGCAGCACGAGCGTGTTGTCGTGCACCCGCAGCACCGCGGGCGACTCCCGGGTACGCAGCGCGATCTTGGTGACGGCGATCTGCCCGGACTCGGTGAGCGCGTCGCGCAGCAGCGCGTACGGTTTGGCGGCCGCCTTGTCGGCCACCCCGACGTAGTAGGCCTTGGAGAACATCAGCGGATCGATCTCGCCCTCGTCGACGAAGGCCAGCACGTCGATGATCTTCTTGCTGGGGAGCGGCAGGTCGGCGAGGTCCTCGTCGCTGAGCGTGACGGTCCGCCCGTCGGGGGATTCGTAGCCCTTGGCGATCTCCGCGTACGGGACTTCCTTCTCCTCCCGCTCGCAGTACCGCTTCATCCGCACCCGGCCGCCGTCCGTGGCGTGCACCTGGTGCAGCGGGACGTCGTGCTCCTGCGTCGCGGAGTAGAGGTGGACGGGGATGCTGACCAGCCCGAAGCTGATCGTCCCCTTCCAGGTGGTCTGCATGGGGTCGCTCCTGTCCGGCGCCGGGAACCGGCGGGCGCCGAGGACGCTCGGGGACTGCTCCGACGAATGCCCCGAGAAGTTCCACTCTGCCCGCGTTCGGACCGATCGGCCACACCGCGCGGACAATGGGCCGAGGAGGGCGATGCGGATGACCACCACACACCGACCCGGCCACGCTCCGCCACCGGACCGGACGACGTACCGGGTGACCTACACCGTGTTCGGCGAGGTCCGCCGGGACGAGGTCACCGTGGTGCCCGGGTACTCCCGGGAGGACGACATCCCGCGCATCCTCGCGGCCCGGCTCGCCGGGCGGCCCTCCGACCGCCCGGGGCTGCGGCCGGGGCCACCGTCGGAGCGGACACAGCCGGAGCGGACGCCCGAGGTCGTCGTGCTCGACTTGAGGGAGATCTGACCTCGCCGGACCCCCGAAAGCCTGACCATGCGTCAGATCTGAGCTTTCCGGACACCCTCCGCACCCAGCCTGACCTGGGCTTTTATGTCCGGTAAGCGAACAGTTATCAATGCCTTGTTCCGATACTCGGGCGTAGAAGTTAGGTTGCACCGCAATGCGCGGGTCTGTCCCCCCACCCTGTGGCGACGAGCCGAGGGTCGCCGCGCTGGAAAGGCACAGGGCACCCCTAGATGAGTGCGAACACCACCAAGCCGGCAGCCGCCCAGGTCCCCCACCAGGCGGGACCGGACGGGCACGGCGGCGACGGCCACCTGAAGGCCGGGCTCAAGAACCGCCACCTGTCGATGATCGCCATCGGCGGTGTGATCGGCGCCGGCCTGTTCGTCGGCTCCGGCGCGGGCATCGCGTCCACCGGCCCCGGCATCCTGCTCTCCTACGCACTGGCCGGCGCGCTGGTCGTGCTGGTGATGCGGATGCTCGGCGAGATGGCCGCGGCCGACCCGCAGAGCGGCTCCTTCTCGGCGTACGCGGACCGCGCGCTGGGCCGCTGGGCCGGCTTCTCCATCGGCTGGCTGTACTGGTTCTTCTGGGTCGTGGTGCTCGCGGTCGAGGCGACGGCCGGCGCGAAGATCCTCAACCAGTGGGTGCCCGGCGTACCGCAGTGGGGCTGGGCACTGATCGTCATGGCGGTGCTGACCGCCACCAACCTGTTCTCGGTCGCCTCCTACGGCGAGTTCGAGTTCTGGTTCGCCGGGATCAAGGTCGTCGCGATCGCCGCCTTCCTGGTGATCGGCGTCCTCGCCGCCTTCGGCCTGCTGCCCGGCACCCACGCGGTCGGCGCCAGCAACCTGACCGGCCACGGCGGCTTCCTGCCGCACGGGGTGGGCGCGGTCTTCACCGGCATGCTGACCGTGGTCTTCGCCTTCATGGGCAGCGAGATCGTCACCCTGGCCGCCGGCGAGTCGGAGGACCCGCAGAAGGCGGTGACCAAGGCCACCAACAGTGTGATCTGGCGCATCGGCATCTTCTACCTGGGCTCGATCCTGCTCGTGGTCACCCTGCTGCCCTGGGACTCGGCCGAGGTCAAGGCCAGCCCGTACGTGGCGGTGCTGGACCACATCGGCATCCCGGGCGCCGGCCAGGTGATGGACGTGATCGTGCTGACCGCGGTGCTGTCCTGCCTGAACTCCGGGATGTACACGGCCTCCCGGATGGCCTTCTCGCTCGGCCAGCGCGGCGACGCCCCGAAGGCCTTCGCCAAGGTGACCGATCGCGGCGTGCCGCGGGTGGCCATCCTCTCCTCGGTGGTCTTCGGCTTCGTCGCGGTGTTCTTCAACTACACCTCGCCGGACACCGTCTTCGCGTTCCTCCTCAACTCCTCCGGCGCGGTCGCGCTCTTCGTCTGGCTGGTGATCTGCGCCACCCAGCTGCGGATGCGCAAGATCATCGAGCGCGAGATGCCCGAGCGGCACACCGTCCGGATGTGGCTGTACCCGTACCTGACCTGGACCGCGATGGGCATGATCGGGTTCGTCATGGCGTACATGTTCACCGACGCCGACGGGCGCAAGCAGATGTACCTGTCGCTGGTCGCCGCGGCGATCGTGCTCGCGGCCTCGGCCGTGGTGGGCCGACGGCGACGGGCCGCGGTGGCGGCGGGCTCCTGACCCGTCCGCGCCGCGCGTGAAACGCCGGGCCCGGGAGCCGTTGCGGAGGCTCCCGGGCCCGGTGCCGTTCTCCGGGCCGCCGACCCGCCGCCCTGGCACCGGCACCGGCACTGGCACCGGCACTGGCACCGGCACGCGACAGTTTGACAAAGGCACGTCAAGGGGGATACCTCGGCATGGCGCTCCCCCACGAGCGCTCCCCCACCCCCTCCGGGAGACCCCGTGCCGCCCCTGCCCTCCCCCAAGCCGTCCTCGACACCCTCGCCACCCCCGCCGCGCGCCGAACCCGAGTCCGCGCGCCTGCGCTTCGGCCGCCGGTTACGCCACTGGCGCGAGGCCCGCGGGCTCAGCCAGACCGAACTCGGCCGGCTGCTCGGCTACCACAACTCGCTGATCAGCCGGGTGGAGAACGCCCGCCGCTGGCCACCGCCGGGAATGCCCGCCCGGGCCGACGAACTCCTGCTCGCCTGCGGCGAGTTGGCAGACCTGTGGCAGACCGTCCGGCAGGAGCGCGAACGCCTCGGCGACCTCGCCGCCGCCACCCGGCCGCCACTCGCCACTGGCGCCGCCCCGCCGGACGCCGCCACCGTCGAGGTGCTCGCCCACCTGCTCGCCGGCTACCGCGCGGCCGCCGGCCGGATCGGCGGCGAGGAACTGGCCGCCGTCCTGGAGCACCACGCCCGCACCCTGGCCGGCCGGCCCCACGCCGCGCCGCAGGAGAGCCCCGCCGCCGCCCGCTCGCTCGCCGCCCAGTACGCCGAACTCGCCGGCTGGGCCCACTTCGAGGCCGAACGCCGCACCCGGGCACTCAGCTGGTACGCCACCGGGCTGGAATGGGCACGCGCGACCGGCGACCAGGCCACCGCGGCCGCACTGCTCACCCGCCAGAGCACCCTGCACTGGTGGCGCGGCGACCCGGCCACCGCGCTCGCCCTCGCCGAGGCCGCCCGGACCGCCGCCCCGCCCCTGGCCGGACTGCGGGCCTGGGTCGCCGTCGCCCTGGCCCACGCCCACGCGCTGGCCGGCGAGACGCCGCAGGTGCGCCGGACCCTGGCGGACGCCCGACGGCTGACCGCGGCCGCACTGCGCTCGGGCGATCCGACGCCCTGGTCGGCGCGCGCCGACCTGGTCCTGGCGGTCGCGCACGGCACCTGCCACCGGGACCTCGCCGTCCGCACCGGCGGCACCGCGCGTTCCCGCACCGCCCACGCCCACACCGCGGCGGCCCGGCTGGAGGCGGCCCTACGGCTCCTCGACCCGGCCGCCCACCCGCGCGACCACGCCCTGGTCAGCGCCCGCCTCGCCGGTGCCCACGCCCTCGCCGGCCGCCCGGACGCCGCCCGCGCCCTGCTCGCCCGGCTGCCCCCGCACACCACGGGCCGCACCGCCCGTGAGCGGCGGCGGGCCGAGGAGTGGCTGAACAGCTGACCGCCCGGGCAGTCCGACACCCGCCCGCGAGCGGCGGAGGATCCGGTCCGCGGCCGGACGGCGCCGCCCGGCCCGGCGACGAGCGGCGGGCCCGGCGGCGAGGCACCGAGCCGGCGGAGCGGCGGGCTCCGACGAGGCAGCGGGCCCCACGGAGAACGGCGGGGCCGGCCACCACCTGCGGGAGTGGTGGCCGACCCCGCCGGGCCGGTTCGAGCGCTTCTACCGGTCCGTCCGGTCCGTCCGGCCCTACCGGCTCAGAGGCCGGCCGCCGCCGCGGCGATGTCGGCCGCGTAGGTGCTCACCTGGGTGTAGATGCCCGGGTAGCCCGCGCGGGCGCAGCCTTCGCCCCAGCTGACGATGCCGACCTGGACCCAGCGACCCGCCGCGTCCTTGCGGACCATCGGGCCGCCGGAGTCACCCTGGCAGGTGTCGACCCCGCCCCGGTCGACGTAGCCCGCGCAGAGCGACCCGGCGGTGTTCAGGCCCGGGTAGGCGCCGGCGCAGGTCGCGTCGTCGACGAACGGCACGGTGGCCTTGAGCAGGTACCGCTGCTGGGCCCCGCCCTCGCGTGCGGCGCCCCAGCCCATGATGGTGAAGGTGCCGTTGTCGTAGGCGGTGGAGGTGGCGATCGGCAGGGTGCTGACCTGGCTGCTGTTCACCGGCGAGGCCAGCTTGATCAGCGCCCAGTCGTCGCCGTTCTCGGCGCCGGTGAAGGCGGGCGACTGGTAGACGTACGAGGAGCGGACCGTGATCGCGCTGCCGCTGCGCAGGTCGACCGCGCCGAAGGTGGCGGTGATGCTGCTGTCGGCGCCGGTGCCGTCGACGCAGTGGGCGGCGGTCAGCACGATCTGCGGGGTGTAGAGCGCGCCGCCGCAGCCCATCGAGAGCCGCGCCATGAAGGGGAACTCGCCCTGCGCGGCCCGCGTGCCGCCGACCACGGTCGGCGACGGCGCGGGCGAGGCCGCGGCGGGCAGTACGAGCAGGCCGGCGCCGAACACCATCCCGGCCAACAGGCTTACCATTCTGCTGAATTGACGCTTCATCAGTCTCCTCCTTGCAGGTGGGGGAGAACCGAGAGTGGCCCGGTGGGCGGCGCCGCAGGAGGGGCCCGGCATTGCCGGTCGAATCTGGCAGGAACACGGCAATGCAGGGTTCCGCGTGCGGAGGCCCTAGGGTGATCGCCCATGCGGGATCTTGCGGCGGGGATGAAGTACCTGATCGAGGGCCAGAAGTGGGTGGGCCGGCACGGCCGCTGGTGGGGCTTCGGGATGCTTCCGGCCCTGCTCGCCCTGATCGGCTACGCGGTCGCGCTCACCTTCCTCGCCGCCCGGTCCGTGGACCTCGCGGGCTGGGCCACGCCGTTCGCCGACCACTGGGGCTCGCCCTGGCAGGCCCTGCTGCGCGACGCGCTCGCGGCAGCCGTCTTCGGCGGCGGTCTGCTGTTCGCCCTGCTCACCTTCACCGCCGTCACCCTGCTGGTCGGCCAGCCCTTCTACGAGGCGCTCTGCGCCGAGGTCGACGAGACCGAGGGCGGCGCCCCGACCCCACCGGACACCCCGCTCTGGCGCGAGCTGCTGGTCGCCGTGCGCGACAGCGCGTCCGTGCTGGTGCGGGTGGCGGCGTTCGGCGTGGTGCTGTTCGCCTGCGGGTTCATCCCGCTGGTCGGCCAGACGGTGGTCCCGGCGCTCGGCTTCCTGGTGTCCGGCTTCTTCCTGACCGTCGAGCTGACGGCCGTCGCCCTGCAGCGGCGCCGGGTGCCGCAGCCGGAACGGATCCGACTGCTGCGGGCCCGGCTCGGGCTGGCACTGGGGTTCGGCACGCCGTTGGTGCTGGCGTTCCTGGTGCCACTGGTGACGGTCCTCGCCATGCCGGGTGCCGTCGCGGGTGCCACCCTGCTGGCCCGCGACCTCGTCCCGGCCGGGGACGAGGCAGGAGGAGAGGGAGAGGAGGGGGTCTCGGCCCCGGCCGTTCCCGCACCCGCCGCCCGGCCCGGCCCGGGAAACCCGTCCACGACCCCGTGAAGGGGTGAGCACCCGGTCACTCCGCGTCGAACCCGCGTCGGCACACGTGTGACGCCTCCCACAGGCGGTCCGGCATCTACGATCCCCACTAGTGGACGGCTGCCGCGCGGGCCCCGACCGGGCATCGACGCCGGGCCCGCCCCGGTCCGGGACCGACGGAGTCCGGCCTGAAGAACGCAGGCCACCGCGACTGTCACCCTTGCGTTCCTTCGATGCCACGGGTGACATGACCCCCCGGTCCACAATTCGGGCAAATCACCACAAAGGCACCGACCGGCCCCGCCCGGCCGCGCCCGCAACCACGATGCGGCGTAGTAGTGGGCGCCTTTGCGAGCCGTCACGGGCCCTGCCAAGAATGGCCTGTCGCCACGGCGGCGCGGCCGGTCCGATCCGCCGCGCAGCCCGCCCGCCCCGCCGTTCCCGCCGGGGCGCCACGGCCGTCCCCGACGGCCGCGCGGGCCCCGCTCCCCCGGAGCCCGCGCGATGCCCCGTGCCCGGCACCCCCGGCACGGCCCCCGACGGAGAAGGAACGCCCGCTTCATGCAGCTCAGCCATGCCCGCCGCAACTCCCTGATCACCGGCGTCGCCACCCTCGTGGTCGCGAGCGCCGCCACCGCCGCGCTCGCCATCCCGCAGGCCGGGAACACCGCCGAGGCCGCCGCCCCCGTGGCCGCCGTCTCGGTGGACGGCAAGCCGGTCACCGACCAGGCCCAGGCTGACACCGCTGCCGCTGCCCAGCAGGCCACCCAGGAGGCCCAGGCCGCGCAGGCCAAGGCCGCGGCGGACGCCGCCGCCCAGGCCCAGGCGCAGGCGCAGGCGCAGGCGCAGGCACAGGCGCAGGCACAGGCCGACGCGCAGGCCCAGGCCCAGGCCCAGGCGGACGCCAAGGCCAAGGCCGACGCCGAGGCCGCCGCCTCCCGCTCCCAGGAGCGCCAGAACCTCGCCACGACCTACTCCGGCACCCCGCAGCAGATCGCCGCACAGATCGTCCCGGCCGGCCAGCTGCAGTGCTTCAGCAACATCGTGTTCCGCGAGAGCAGCTGGAACCCGCTGGCCGTCAACGCCTCCTCCGGCGCCTACGGCCTGGTCCAGGCCCTGCCCGGCTCCAAGATGGCCTCCGCGGGCGCCGACTGGCGCACCAACCCGGCCACCCAGATCAAGTGGGGCCTCACCTACATGAACACCCGCTACGGCAGCCCGTGCGGCGCCTGGTCGTTCTGGCAGGCGCACCACTGGTACTGAGCCGACCCCTCCACTCGGCGCACCCGGCCCGCGACGCACCTGCGTCGCGGGCCGCGCGGCGTTTCACCCGCACCCCGCCGCACCGCCGTCTGTCGTGGACGCGTCCGGAAGGCCACGTGAAGATATGGCGCACGGTCGTACGATTTGCCGCTAATTGATCTGAATTACACACCGTCAGAGCTTTGCCACAGTTCGCGCGCCCTCTTACGCTCCGGCGTCATGCCCTCACCCCTGATCAGCGTCGTGCTCCCCGCCTACGACCAGCACGAACAGCTCGCCGACTGCCTGGACTCGCTGCTCGCGCAGTCCCTGGCCGACGTCGAGGTGATCGTGGTCGCCGACCGCTCCCCCGAGACGGCGGGCGAGCTCGCCGACGCGTACGCGGCGCGGCATCCGCGGGTGTCCACGCTGCACCTGAACGCGGCGGTCGGGGTCGGGGTGAGCCGCAACGCCGGGGCGGCCCGGGCGAGCGGCGAGTACCTGCTGTTCCTCGACGCCGACCACCTGCTGCCGCGGGACGCACTCCGGACGCTCGCCGACCGGATCGAGCAGACCGGCCCGGTCGACGTGCTGCTGTTCGGCCACTCCCGCCGGCACCAGGACCGGGACTGGCCCGGCGGGGCCGAGGCACTGCTCGCCGAGGTCGGCCCCGAACCGTTCGCCCCCTTCGACCGGCCCGAGCTGTTCGGCGCGCCGCCGCTGATCTGGGACCGGCTGATCCGGCGCGGCCACTGGGAGGACCTCGGGCTCGCCTTCCCGGACGGCCGCTACGAGGAGATCCCGGTCGTGCACGCGGCCCTGCTCGGCGCGCAGAAGGCCGCCGTCCTTGCGCGCGAGTGCGTCCAGCTGCGCCGCCGCGAGACCGTCCACCCGTCCGGCGGGCCCGGCAGCAGCGTCTTCGACCTGTTCGACCAGTACGAGCGCAGCTTCGCCCTGCTGGAGGACCTGCCCCACCTGTACGCGGTGCGCGACGCGCTGTTCGTCCGGATGGTCCGGCACTACCTGTTCGTCTTCGACCTCGCCGGCTGCGTCACCCGCGCCGAGCGCCCGCAGTTCTTCCACCGCGCCGCCGAGCACCACCGCCGTTTCCAGCCGCCGGGCCACCGCCGGCCGGGCGGCCGCGAGGGGATCAAGTTCTCCCTGCTGGCCGGGGGCGCCTACCCGGCGTTCGAGGTCGCCAAGCTCTCGCACATCGCGCGCGGCACCCTCACCGGGCGGAAGTAGCCCGGACGTTCCCGGACGTTCCCGGACCGGAGCCCGACCGTTCCCGGACCGGAGCCGGGCGGCCCGGGAGCAGCCCTCCCCGGGGCGGCCCGCCTCAGGCGTGCGCGGTGCCCCCGTCCGCCGCCATCGCGGCGGCGATCCGGCGGGCGCGCTCGGCCGCCACCCCGGCGGGCAGCGGCGGCAGCACGTCCATCCACAGCGGCAGCGTGGAGCCGCGCAGCTGCGCCATCCCCGCCGGCCGGCCGATCAGCCACAGGTGCAGGTGCGCGGCACCGTCGCCCCAGCGGTTCACATGGACCCGGCCGACGCCGCCGAGCGACAGCACGGCCCGCTCCACCCGCTGGAGCATCGGGCCGAGCCGCCCGGACAGCTCGGCCGGCAGGTCCGTCAGGTCGTGGTGGGCACGGGGCTGGAGCAGCAGGGCGGCGGGCAGGCCGGTCGGCTCGTCGGTCGCGCTGAGGCGCCAGTGCTCGTCGGTCCAGAGGAAGTCGGAGTCGGGGCGGGCGCACTGCTTGCAGTCCTCCGGGCCGTCCTCGCCCTGGCGGGGCGGCTCCGGCAGGTCCGGGGCCCGCAGCGGCCGGACGGTCAGCTCGCCCTCGTACGGGAAGATCTCCCACGACGGCGCACCGTCCGCCGGGACGGGCAGCGGCTCACCGATCGGGAGGCGGCCGAGGTAGGCGTCGGGACCGGCCGGGTCGTCGGCCGCGGGTTCGGTGATCATGGATGCAGACAGTGCCACATGACACCCCGTCGGTGGTACCCCCGTCGCGCCCGGTGCCCGCGCGGCCGGGTGCCTGCGATCATCGGCGGAGCCGTGTCGCCGCACCGCCCGGGAGGTCCCTGGTGAGCCGTCCGTCCGCCGACCCCGGGGCCGAGCTGGCCCGTGAGCTGTCCGCCGTGCTGCGCGGCGAGGTCCGTTTCGGCGCCGCCGAGCGGACCGTCTACGGCCACGACGCCTCCAACTACCGGCAGCTGCCGCTCGGCGTGGTCAAGCCCGCCGATGCGGACGACGTGCGCACCGCGCTGGCGCTGTGCCGTGAGTACCGGGTGCCGGTCGTGCCGCGCGGGGCCGGGACCAGCATCGGCGGCCAGGCGATCGGTCCGGGTGCGGTCGTGCTGGACTTCCGCCGCCACCTCGGCGAGGTGCTGGAGATCGATCCGCAGGCCCGCACCGCCCGCGTCCGGCCCGGCACCGTCCTGGACGACCTCCAGCGCGCCGCCCGGCCGTACGGGCTGCGCTTCGGCCCGGACCCGTCCACGCACAGCCGCTGCACCATCGGCGGCATGATCGGCAACGACTCCTGCGGCTCGCACTCACTCGCCTGGGGCCGCACCGCCGACAACGTGGAGCGGCTGGAGCTGCTGCTCGCCGACGGCACCGAACTGACCGTCGGCGGCCCGCTCGACGCCGGGCAGCGCGCGGCACTCGCCGGGCTGCCCGGGCGGGTCGGCGAACTCCATCGGCAGCTCCAGGAGTTCACCGACCACAACCTCGCCGCCATCCGGCAGGGCATGCCCCGGCTGCCGCGCCGCACCTCCGGGTACCCGCTGGACGCCCTGCTGCCCGAGCACGGCCACGACCTCGCCCGGGCGCTCACCGGCACCGAGGGCACCTGCGCACTGCTGCTCGGCGCCACCGTCCGCCTCGTCGAGGACCCGCCCGCACGCGCCCTGGTGGTGGCCGGCTACCCCGACGAAGGCGCCGCCGCCGACGCCGTCCCCGCGCTCCTGCCGTTCGGGCCGCTGACCGCCGAGGGCATGTCGGCCGACCTGATCGCCGCGCTGCTCGCGGCCGGCCGCCGCCCGCCCGCACTGGACCGGCTGCCCGCCGGCGAGTGCTGGCTCTTCCTGGAGACCGGCGGCGCCACGACACTGGCGGCCTACCAGGCCGCCCGCCGGCTGGCCGACGCGGTCCGCCGCGAGCGCTCGGCCTCCGTCGCGCTGGTCACCGACCCCGCCGAGCAGCGCCAGCTGTGGGCGGTCCGGGAGGCCGGTGCCGGGATCGTCACCCGGCTGCCCGGGGGCGGGGAGGCCTGGCCCGGCTGGGAGGACTCCGCCGTCCCGCCCGAGCGGCTCGGCGACTACCTGCGGGACCTGCGCGCCCTGCTGCGCCGGCACAGCCTGCGCGGCGTCCCCTACGGGCACTTCGGCGAGGGCTGCGTGCACCTGCGGATCGACTTCCCGCTGGACCAGCCCCACGGGGTGCTGGTGTTCCGGGACTTCCTGGAGCAGGCCGCCGACCTGGTGGTCTCCCACGGCGGTTCGCTCTCCGGCGAGCACGGCGACGGGCAGGCCCGCGCCGAACTGCTGCCGCGCATGTACCCGGCCGGGATCATCGACCTGTTCGGCGGGTTCAAGCGGATCTGGGACCCGGAGAACCTGCTCAACCCGGGCGCCCTGGTCGACCCCCGCCCGCTCGACGCCGACCTCCGCTTCGTCACCTCCCCGCGCCGCCCGCTGCCACTGGCCCTTCCGTACGAGCAGGACGGCGGCAGCCTGGCCAAGGCGGTGCACCGCTGCGTCGGCGTCGCCAAGTGCGTGGACCCGACCACCGGGGTGATGTGCCCGAGCTACATGGCCACCGGCGAGGAGCGGCACTCCACCCGGGGACGGGCGCGGCTGCTCGCCGAGATGCTGCGGGGGGACGCGATCCCCGACGGCTGGCGGTCCGAGGAGGTCCGGGAGGCGCTGGACCTCTGCCTGAGCTGCAAGGGCTGCGCGAGCGACTGCCCGGTCCACGTCGACATGGCGACCTACAAGACCGAGTTCCTGCACCAGCACTACCGGCACCGGCCGCGCCCGCGCGCGCACTACGCGATGGGCGGACTGCCGCTCTGGCTGCGCGCGGTGGCGCTCGCCCCCGGGGCCGCCAACGCCCTGGTCCGCTCGCCGCTCGGCGGGCTGCTCAAGCGGCTCGGCGGGATCGACCCGCGCCGGGTGCTGCCGGTCTTCCCGCCGGAGACCTTCACCGCCTGGTACCGGCGGCACCGCGCCGCGCACCCGGCACCGGCGGGCGCCCGCCCGGTACTGCTGTGGCCGGACACCTTCTCCGAGCACCTGCAGCCGAACGTGCCGCGCGCGGCCGTCGAGGTACTGGAGCACCTGGGCTTCGACGTCCGACTGCCCCCGGGCCCGGTCTGCTGCGGCCTCACCTGGTACTCCACCGGCCAACTCGACACCGCCCGGAGGGTGTTGCGGCGCAGCCTGCGCACGCTGGCGGCGGCCGGGCTCCCGGCCGACACCCCCGTGGTCGGCCTGGAGCCCAGCTGCACCGCCACCCTGCGCGAGGACCTGCCCCGACTGCTCGGTCCGGACGGCCGCCCGCTCGCCGAACGCACCCGCACCTTCGCCGAGTTCATCGACGCGTACGCCCCGGACGCACCGCTCCCCCGCGTCCCGCTGGAGGCCGTCACCCAGACCCACTGCCACCAGCACTCCGTGCTCGGCAGCGCCGCCGACCGCCGGGTCGAGTCCCGACTGGGCCTGCACAACCGGGTGCTGGACTCCGGCTGCTGCGGGCTGGCGGGCAACTTCGGCTTCGAGAAGGGCCACTTCGAGGTGTCCGCGGCGATCGCCGAGCGGGTCCTGCTGCCCGAGGTCCGGGCGGCCGGGCCGGACACGGTGGTGCTGGCGGACGGCTTCAGCTGCCGCACGCAGATTTCCCAACTCGCCCACGGACGGCAGGCGTTGCACCTGGCGGAGCTGATCGCCCGGGAGCTGCGCCACACGGAGTGACGCTGCGCGCCCGGGGCCGCCTGCGCCGGCACTGCCCGCACACCCGGGCCACGCGCGTCCGGGCTACGCACCCGGGCCACGCATGCGCGGGCTACGCGTGCGCGGGCTACGCGTGCGCGGGCTACGCGTGCGCGGCGAGGAAGGCCCCGGCGTGCGCCGCGGCCTCCTCGCGGGTCGGGTAACCGACGTCGGCCGCGCCGGTCGTCCCGTCCGCGCCGGTGCCCGTCCAGCGCCAACCGCCCCGGGTCGCGTCCGAGGCCAACTCGGCTTTCCCCCCGAACAGTTCGAGCACGCCCTGGCGGGCGGGCGGACGGCTGACGGCCTCCGGCCACTTCTTCCGGGCACCCTGCCGGGTGATACCCCAGGCGCCACCGAGCTGCTCGTAACCGGCCCCGTAGGAACCGGCGGTGGCGGCCGCGACCGCGGTGAGCTGCCGGACCTCGGCATCCACCAGCTTCCAGGCGGACAGGACGGAGAGCGCGACCTCGACCGGCTCCGCGTCCCACATCCGCGCCTCGGGCAGTCCGGTCGCGCGGGAGCGCACGGCGGCGGCGAGCGGGTTGAGCGCGTCGAGCAGGGCCCGGACCAGCTCGGCCTTCTCCTCGGGGGTGATCTCCACGGTCGTCATGATGACAACTCTAGTTGCCATTCCGCTTTTCGACAACCAAAGTTACCGACCGGATCGACCCGACCCCCCCCCCGGACCCCGGCACCCCGCCGCTCGGGCGCGAACGGAGCCCCGGACGCGAGCGCGCGGTAGCCCACCACCAGCGCCTCCCCCAGGAAGCCGACCCCGATCGAGAGCTGCAGCGGCCGGGCGTCCGCGGCGAGGCCGCAGTGTGCCGCGAGCGCGGCGAAGCCGGCCATCACCGCCAGCGAGACCACCGCCACCAGGAAGGTCCGACCGGTGTAACGCTGCCACAGCACCCCCTCGCGCTCGTGGACCCGAATCGTGGCCCCGCGGACCGCCCCGAGCGCGGCACCGAGCACGGCACCCGCCGCCACCCATGCGTAGTCACCCGGACCGAGACCATGCCGCTGCAACAGCGCCCACACACCGAGGCCGGTGAGCACCACCGGCGGCGCGAAGAGGTCCCGGGCGTTCAGCGGTTCGCCGCGAAGCCTCCGGACCACCACCACGACGACCACGACAGCGACCAGCACCACGTACACCCAACGGTCCATCCCCGCCCCCGAATCTTTTTGGCTCGACCGTGCTAAATCATCAATTTAGCTCAACCGTGCTATAACGGCAACATGCCGAAGATCGTCGACCCCGTGGAGCGCCGCCAGGCCGTCGCCGACGCCGTCCTGCGCGTCGCGGCCCGGGAGGGCCTGGAGCACGCCTCGCTGCGCAACGTCGCCGACGAGGCCGGACTCGCGATCGGCTCGGTGCGGCACTACTTCGCCGGCAGCTCCGAGCTGATGATCTTCGCGATGCAGGAGCTGGCCCGCCGGATCGACGCCCGCATCCGCACCCACGCCCGCGCCCTGCTCGACGCGGACCCGGTCCCCGGCACCGACCCGCGCGAGCAAACCGCCCGACTGCTCGCCGAGGTCCTCCCGCTGGACGCCGGACGCCGGGAGGAGTCCGCGCTCTGGCTCTCCTTCGTCACCGCCGCCCGCACCCGGCCCGAACTGCGGCCCCGCGCCGTCGAGGTGCAGACCGGCCTGGACGCGCTGGTCCGGCGCGTCCTGGTCGAGGCCGGGCGCTCCGGCGGCCTGGCGCCGGGCCTGGACCTCGACGTCGAGACCCGCCGCCTCTCCGCCCTGCTGGACGGCCTCACCCTGCAGGCCGTCCAGCACCCGGACCTGGTCGGCCCCGACGAGCTGCGCACGGTGCTCCACCGCCACCTCGACACCCTGGCCGCACCGGCGTCCTGACAGCACGCCAAGTCCCTTGCCACAATGACGCGATGACCCTCACCACCGCCGAGGCGGACACGCTCCTGGCCGACCACTTCGCCCCCTGGGTGCTGGACCTCGGCCTGTCCACCGTCGAGACCGGCGAGCGGCACGCCGTCCTGCGACTGCCCTGGTCCGACCGGCTCGCCCGCGAGGGCGGCGGGCTGTCCGGCCAGGCGCTGATGGCCGCGGCCGACACCGCGTGCGTGGTCGCGGTCTCGGCGGCGCGCGGCGGCTTCGGGCCGATGACCACGGTCCAGCAGTCCACCAGTTTCCAGCGCGCGGTCGTCGGCCGGGACGTCCTGGTGCACGCCCGGATCACCAGACTCGGCCGCCGGATCGCCTTCCTCGACATCACCCTCACCGCCGAGCCCACCGAGACCGCCGAGCCCACTGAGCACACCAGGCCCACCGCGGGCACCGGCTCCGCCCGCGGCGCCGAGGAGCCCGCCGCCCACGCCACCGCCGTCTACGCCCTGGGCTGACCCGCCCGGCGGCACGCCCGTGCGCCCGCCGGGCGACCGCACGACTGTGGCCCCCGCCCGAGGACGGGGGCCACACCCCGGACGTCCGACGGCCTCAGCCCGCGGCGGCCGCCGTGGGCGCCTCCTCCGCGCAGACCGCCGACACGAACTCGGCCACCCGGGACTGCGGCATGCCGCGGGCGATGTCCGCCTCGCTGATCATGCCGACCAGCTTGTGCTCCGGGTGGTTGATCACCGGCAGCCGGCGCACCTGGTACTGCTCCATCACCCGCAGCACCTGCTCGCAGTCCTCGTCCGCCTCCACCGTCATCGGCCGCCCCTGCGCCAGCTCCCCCGCCGTCACCGACGCCGGGTCACGGCCCTCGGCGACGCACCGCAGCACGATGTCGCGGTCGGTCACGATGCCCAGCAGCTTGTCGCCCGGCCCGCAGATGGGCAGGGCGCCCACGTCGCGTTCCCGCATGATCCGGGCGGCGGCAGCGAGCGTCTCGTGCTCGCGGATGCACTCCGCGCCCGGGTGCATGATGTCGCTGGCTATGGTCATGGTCCGCCTCCTGACCTGGCTTCCTCCCCCTGTCCATCGTGGTCCGGCCGGGGGGCCGACGCCACCGGGCGCCGCTCAGCGCTCCGGGTTCGCCGGCGTTCCGGAGCCGCGCCGGGCCTGTCCGTCCGGCTCGTCCGCACCCTCCAGCGGCGAGCGGTCCAACACTTCCTCCAGCGGCGGGAGTTCGTGCCGGGGCGATTCCTGGTCCAGTTCCTCCTCCGAGACCTCGCCGCTCTCCACGGCCTCCTCCACGACCTTGGCCCCGGCGGCGGCCGCGGCAGCCGTCAGCAGGTTCCGCTGCTGGACCTCGGTCGCACTGTCCAGGAAGCGCAGCAGCTCCACCGGGAAGGGCAGCACCAGCGTCGAGTTCTTCTCCGCCGCCACCTCCACCACGGTCTGCAGCAGCCGCAGTTGCAGCGCGGTCGGGGTGGCGCTCATCACCGCCGCCGCCTCCGACAGCCGCGCCGAGGCCTGGTACTCGCCGTCCGCCGTGATGATCCGCGCGCGACGTTCCCGCTCGGCCTCGGCCTGCCGGGCGATCGAGCGCTTCATCGACTCCGGCAGCGCCACGTCCTTGATCTCCACCCGGTCGATCTCGATGCCCCAGCCCAGCGCCGGGCTGTCGATCATCAACTCCAGCCCCTGGTTGATCGGTTCCCGGTTGGCCAGCAGGTCGTCCAGCTCGCTCTTGCCGATGATCGAGCGCAGCGAGGTCTGCGCGACCTGGGAGATCGCGAAGTTGTAGTCCTGCACGTTGACCGTGACCTTCACCGGGTCCACCACCCGGAAGTAGACCACCGCGTCCACCCGCACGGTCACGTTGTCCCGGGTGATGCCCTCCTGCGCCGGGATCGGCATCGTCACGATCTGCACGTTCACCCGGCGCAGCCGGTCCGCGACCGGCATCAGCGCCACCAGCCCGGGCTCGCGCACCTCGTTCCGCACCTTCCCGAAGCGGAACACCACACCCTTCTGGAACTGCTGGACCACCCTGAGGCTCAGCCCCGCCCATATCGCCCCCAGCCCCACCAGCCCCCCGAGGACCCCCAGCACCGCATCGACGATCATCGCGGCCTCCTCGCAGCCAGCACGCACCGGCGCCTCCGGCCCGACCCGGACGGGGGCCGCCGGAGCAACTGCTTCCACGCTAGGTGTGCCCGGCCCCGGCCGGAGCGAACCCGGATGAACCCGCCCGAAGCCGGAGGAAAGCCCCCGGTCTCCCCGACGTCGCGCGCCCTAGGATCGGTCCATGCCGACCACGGCCACGCCGCCGTCCCCCGCCGACGACCCCGGCGACCCCCGCCACCCCGCCGAGGCCGCCGCCCGCGCCGGCGGACTCTCCGCGCTGGACCGCGTGGTCACCGGCTGCCGGGCCTGCCCGCGCCTGGTCGAGTGGCGGGAGGAGACCGCCCGCACCAAGCGCCGCGCCTACCTGGACTGGGACTACTGGGCCCGCCCGATCCCCGGCTTCGGCCCGCCCGACGCCCCGCTCGTCCTGGTCGGCCTCGCCCCCGCCGCCCACGGCGCCAACCGCACCGGGCGGATCTTCACCGGCGACCCCTCCGGCGACCTGCTCTACGCGGCGCTGCACGACCTCGGGCTCGCCAACCGCCCCGAGTCCGTCCGCCACGGCGACGGCCTGGAGCTGTACGGCGTGCGGATCACCGACCCGGTCCGCTGCGCCCCGCCCGACAACAAGCCGAGCACCACCGAACGTGACACCTGCCGCCCGTGGATCACCCGCGAACTACAGCTGCTGCGCCCGACCGTACGGACCGTGGTCGCCCTCGGCGGCTTCGCCTGGCAGGCCCTGCTGCCGGTGGTCGCGGACGCCGGCTGGCAGGTCCCCCGCCCGCGGCCCGCGTTCGGCCACGCCGCCCGGGTCGACCTCGCCGCCCGGGACGGCGGCCCGCCCCTGCGGCTCTACGGCTGCTACCACGTGAGCCCGCGCAACACGAACACCGGCCGCCTGACGACCACGATGCTCCGGGACCTACTGCGGGACGCGGCCCACTCGGCTGGTCTCGGCACCCACTGACCGGTCCGTCGGTCTTACCGGCGGGTGGCCTTGATCGCGCCGTCCACCGGCGGTGTGACGCCAGCGAGGTCCGAGGCCCGGTCGCTCGGCAGCCGGTCCGCTGCCTGCGCCACCTCGGTGTCCGGGCCCGGCCGCCCCGGCCGCCCCGGCCGGGGCGGCCCCGCCCGCCACGCCCTCGCCGTCACCCTCGCCGTCACTCGCCGTCGCCGTCACCCTCGCCGTCACTCGCCGTCGCCGTCGCCCGGAACGCCGTCACGGACGGTACGGACGGTACGGACGGTACGGACGGTACGGACGGTACGGACGGTACGGACGCCCGAGGTCCGACGGCGCTCCGCCCCCGACCCGCGCCCGCTACCCGAAGCGCGCCAGCTTCGGCTTGCCCGCCCGCTTCCACACCCCCGGCAGCCGCTCGCGCGCCGCCGCCTCCGCGGCGAGCTGGTGACCGTACAGGACGCCGTAGCCGAACGGCTCGGCGGCCGCCACCGGCCGGGCGGCGAGGTTGGCCGCGGCGACCACCGCGTCCTGGTGTTCGCCCAGCACTTCCTGGACGGCCTTCATCCGCCGCGTGTAGCGCTCGGCCCGCGGGCCGGCCGCCGGGGCGGCGGTCTCGCCGGCGTAGCGGGCGCGCTTGGCCGCCTTGCGGGCGTCGTGGAGCGCGTGGTCGCGGTCCTCGGGGGCGGCGGCGAGGGCCGTCCGGACGCGATCGGCGGTGCGGCGCTGTTCGCGGGCGGCGACCCGGGACAGCTCGGGGAGCGCGGGACGGGCGGCGCGGCGGCGCAGCGGCGGGTCGGCGAGGAGGGCGGCGAGGGCGTCGCCGAGGGCGCGGCGGCGGGGGCTGTCGAGGGCGGCGACCACCTCGGGGCGGATCCGGCGGTACTCGGTCCCGCCCCACCGCTCCAGGGCCTCGGCGACCCGCTCCGGCCCGCACTCGGCGGGCAGCTCGCGGGCCTGCGCGGCCAACCGTTCGACCATCACCTCCAGGTCGCGGGCGCCGCCGAGCGCGGCGGCCAGCCAGCGCAGCTCCGCGACCAGTTGCTCCGTCGCCCCTGGGGTGAACAGCCGCCGGAAGGTCCGCAGGGCGCTGCGCAGCCGTCGGCAGGCGACCCGCATCCTGTGCACCGCGTCCGGCTCGTCCGCCCGGACGGCGTCGTCCAGTGCGGCCAGCACCGCCGCCTGGGCCTCGACTCGGGCCAGCAGCACCTGCCCCACCGTGGTCTCGGGTCTCGCCATGCGCGTCCATCCCCTCGTCGGGGCCGCCGGGAACGCTTCCAGGCTAGTCCGGCCGCGGGCGCTGTCGACCCCGCGTCCCGGTGAGGGGGTGTCAGGCGGAATGCGAAGGCAAGGGCCGATGTGCCCTCGTGCCGGGCGTGAGCGTCATGACATACTCCGGAGCGTGACGACCTCCTCCCACGCGACCAGGGCCCTGCGGGCCGCGGTGTTCACCGCGCTCGCCGTGCCGATGGCCGCGTTGGGCCAGGTGGTCATCACGGGCCGTCCGCTGCCGCTGTCGCTGGTGGCCTCGGCGTGCGCCGTCGTCTTCCTGCTCGCGGCCGCGCTGGCCGGCGGGGAGCGGCGGATGCTGCACATCGCCGCCGTGATGGTGCCGGTCGAGCTGCTGCTCAACACGACGTTCAACCTGGGTCAGACCACCTGTGGGCCGATGCTGTCCGGGCAGGTCCCCGCCCGCGGGGTGAACCTGCTGGTGTGCGGCGGCGGCTCGATGGACGGGTCACTGCTCTCCGGCCCGCTGGGCCACGCCGGGCAGTTGGCGCCGGCCGTGACCCAACTGCTGCTCCTGCTGGTGCACCTGGTGATCGCGCTGGCCGCCGCCGCCTGGCTGCGGCTGGGCGACTCGGCCCTGTCGGGCCTGGCCCGGGCGCTGCGCGCGCTGCACGCGTCGCTGGCCCGGCCGCTGCGCGCCCTGGTCGTCCTGCTGGTGCCGGCCCCGGTGCGTCCGGTGCTGCGGGTGCCGCTGCCGGTGTCGGACCGCGCGCGGCCGCGCCGCGAGGACGTGGTGCTGAGCCCGGCTCCCCGGCGTGGCCCGCCGGTCTTCGCGCCTGCCTGCTGATCGCCCCCGTACCGGGTCACCCCGCGTACGCCGATCCCCTCTCCGTACCCGGCCGCTCCGAGGCCCCCGTACGCCCGCAGGCAGTGCGCCCGACTCCCGCGTTCCCCGACCCCGCCGCACCCGGTGCGGTTCCCCGCGCGCACCCGCGCGCCGCGTACAGGAGTTGACTCCCCATGACCCAGGCCCCCGGCTCGAAGCAGGCCAAGCGCATCAGTGCCCGTGAGCGGATCCAGGAGGCGCAGCGGCGCGAGCAGCAGTCCGCCAGGCGCCGTCAGCGGATCGTGGTGGCGGTCTCCGCCGCCGTCGTGCTCGCCCTCGCCGGCGGTGTCGCCGTCGCGATCGGCTCGGCCTCGGGCAAGGCCGACAAGGCCGGCGAGGCCGCCACCTCGGCCCCGCTGGTCGTCCCGGCGAACGCCGGCGGCCCGAACGGCACGGTGATCACCTACGGCAAGGCCGACGCCCCGCACACCATGGAGGTCTACGAGGACTTCCGCTGCCCGGTCTGCAAGCACTTCGAGGCGGCGAACGGCGAGACCGTCAAGAAGCTCACCGAGGACGGCCAGGTCAAGGTGGAGTTCCACCTGGCAGCCTTCCTCGACAAGAACCTCGGCGGCAAGGGCTCGCGCACCGCGCTGGCCGCCGCCGGCGCCGCGCTGAACGAGGGCGTGGACAAGTTCAAGCAGTTCCACGACGTGCTGTACGCCAACCAGCCGGACGAGCGCGAGGACGGCTTCGGCGACGTCGGCCACCTGCTGGACCTGGCCGGCCAGGTGCCCGGGCTGAAGACGGACGCCTTCGTGAAGGCGGTCACCGACAAGACGTACGCGCCGTGGGCCGCGAAGGTCGCGGACGCGTTCAACGACAGCGGGGTGACCGGTACGCCGACGGTCAAGGTGGACGGCAAGCCGGTGACCCTGTTCGCCGGCAACGCCGTGGTCCCGCCGGAGCAGTTCACCGCCCAGGTCAAGCAGGCCGCCGGCCTGCAGTAGCCGGCCCGGGGCCCGGGACTAGGGACCGGGCCCCACCCCCACCGCACCGCACCGCACGGCACCACCGGCCCGGCCGAACCCCGGCCGGGCCGGCCCCTCCCAGCCAGCCACCGGAGTGTGCTGCCATGTCCGCCGCTACCACCGTGCACGTCGCCCGTCCCGCTCCCGACGCCTCCGGCCGGTCCCCGGTCGGGGCGAGCCGCGCCTACGCCGTCCTGCTGTTCCTCGGCGGGCTGATCGGGCTGGCCGCCTCGGCCGTCCTGACCTTCGACAAGCTCCGCATCCTGGAGAACCCCTCCTACGTGCCCGGCTGCAACATCAATCCGGTGATCAGCTGCGGTTCGGTGATGCGCACCGAGCAGGCGGAGGTGTTCGGCTTCCCGAACCCACTGCTCGGTCTGGCCGCCTTCGGCGCCCTGGCGGCGATCGGGGCGGGGCTGATCGCCGGTGCCGCGTACCGGCGCTGGTTCTGGCTGGGCCTGCACGCGGGCACCGCACTGGGCGTCGTGTTCGTGCACTGGCTGGTGGACCAGGCGCTGTACGACATCGGCGCGCTGTGCCCGTACTGCATGGTGGTGTGGGCGACGGTGGTGGTGCTGTTCTGGTACACCACGCTGCACAACCTGCGCACCGGTGTGATCCCGGCGGGCCCGCGCCTGCGGGCGGTCGTCCGGGAGGCGGACCGCTACCACTGGGCACTGCCGGTGCTGTGGGCGGCGGTGATCGCCCTGCTGGTGCTCAACCGGTTCTGGTCCTACTGGAGCACCCTCCTCTGATCGCCGGACCGTCCGTCACCCCACGTACCCCGCCGAATGCAGCAGCGCGGCGGCGCCCGTCCGCCGGGCCTCCAGGGCCCCGGTGAGGCGGCGCGCCGCGCAGGGGTGCAGCAGGGCGGCCGCCTGCGCGGGGGTGAACCAGCCGTGGTCGGCGATCTCCTCGGCCTGCAGCCGGATCGTCGCGCCCTCCTCGACCGTCCCGCCGTCGAACATGAACTGCACGGCGGGGTGGGCGTGTTCGCCCTGATCGGGGATCACGTCCCGCCACTCCACGACGAGCAGCCTCAGACCGCCCGCCACCAGGCCCGTCTCCTCCAGCAGTTCGCGCGCCGCGCACTCGGCGGGCCCCTCCCCCGGGTCCATCCCGCCGCCGGGGAACTGCCACTGATCGCGGTAACCGGCCTTCAGCAGGAGGACCCTGCCGGCCGTGTCGGTGAGCAGCACGCTGCAGCCGACGTAGGCGCGCACCAGGCGGGCGAGCCACTCCTCCTCCGAGAGTGGCCAGGTGTCCGTCATCGCGCCTCCTCCGCCGGGTGCCGTCCTCGTGGACACTCTGCCGCGATCACCGCCCGGCAAACGGCGGCCCGCACGCGATCACCCGAACGAGTGCCGTCCGCCCCTCAGCCGAACACCGCGCCCCGGTAGGCGTTGCGCAGGTCGGTCAGCGGCTGGGTGACCCGGTCGTGGTGCACCTTGTTGGTGAGCAGCAGCGCCCAGCGGCCGAGCCTCCGGGAGACCCAGAACCCGGTACCGGTGAAGCCGTAGTGGACGAAGGTGCCCTCGGCCGGCTCGGTGCCGGGAGCGTGCAGCCAGGAGAGGCCGCGGGCGGGCCGCAGTCCGCCGGTCTGCTCGCGCAGCGACTCCTCGGTCCACGCCCCGCCCCAGGCGAGCCCGGCCGGCGGGTCGAGCAGCGCGGTGAGGAAGCGGGCGAGGTCGCGGGCGGTGGAGAAGGCCCCGGCGTTGCCGGAGACGCCGCCGAGCAGCCGGGCGGAGGGGTCGTGGACGACACCGCGCAGGTGGGCGCCGGTCCGCTCGTCGTACTCGGTGGGCGCCGTGCGGTCGAGGAGCGCGGCGTCGAGCGGCCCGTACCGGGTGTCGGCCATGCCGAGCGGGTGCCAGGCCCAGCGCGCGGCGAGCGCGTCCAGCGGGGCACCGCCGAGGTCCTCGACCAGGTGGGTGAGCAGCACGGCGGCGCGGTCGGTGTACTCGACGGCCGTGCCGGGCGGACGGTGCAGCGGCGCCGCGACCACGCCGGCCCGGATCGCCGCGGGCCCGCGCCCGTAGAGCTGTTCGAAGCGGGTGTACGGGAGCATCCCGGCCGTGTGGGTGAGCAGCTGCCGGGCGGTCACCGCACCGGCGGGCCGGCCCGCGGCCGGCGGCCACCAGCGGCCGAGCGGCTCGTCCAGCGGCAGCCGTCCGGACCGCCACAGCGCCCCGGCGCAGGGCCAGAGCGCGACGATCTTGGTGAGGCTGGCCAGGTCGTACAGCGTGTCGGGGCCGGGCACGAGCCGCGCGTACGGGCCCCGGCCGAGCGCCCCGTGGCTGCCGCCGCCGAGCGTGCCCGAGGCGTCGCCGACGGCCCAGACGGCGCCCGCCCCGACGGTGCGCACGCCCGTGCCGACCAGCCGGTCCAGCGCGCCGCCGGGGGCGGCCAGGGCGGGGAGCCGATCGGCTCCGGGTGCTCGGTGGCTCATCCGTCCCCCAGGGCCGGTCGTCAGGGCGACGGGAGCCTACCCGGCGGGGCGTCCGCTCAGACCGCCGCGTCGAGCTCCTTGCCGAGGCAGACGCTCAGCGGGTGGTCCTTGTAGAAGCCGAACTTGCGGATCGCGGCGTAGCCCTCGGACTCGTACAGCGCGATGGCCTCGGGCTGCTCGGTGCCGGTCTCCAGGACGAACCGGGTGCGCCCGGCCTCGACCGCGGTCCGCTCCAGGCGGCGCAGCACCGCCCGGGCCAGGCCGCGGCCGCGGGCGTCCGGGACCACGAACATCCGCTTCAGCTCGGCGTCGCCGTCGCGCAGCCCGTCCGGACCGGCCTGCTTGGCCCGCCACCCGCCGCAGGCGACCGGGCGGCCGTCCAGGTAGGCGATCAGGAACAGGCCGGCCGGCGCCTCGAAGTGCTCGGGGTGCATCTCGGTGAAGTCGGGGTCGCCGTAGCGGCGGACGTACTCCTGCTGCACCTCGGCCGAGAGGGCCTGGGCGTCGGGGTGCGCGTAGCCGGTGATGCGGAAGTCGACGGTGGCGGTGTCCTTGGTGGCGGTGGTGTCCATGGTTGAAAAGCCTACGATCTCCGGTCAGCGGACCTCGAACCGGGCGACCAGGTCCTCCTTGCCGAACATCCGGGCGGTGTCGAGGGCGTTCGGGGTGCCGGCCTGCGGGTCGGCGCCGCCCGCCAGCAGGGCGTCGAGCACGTCCTCGGCGCCCTTGAAGACGGCGCCGGCCAGCGGGGTCTGGCCGCGGTCGTTGGCGAGGTTCGGGTCGGCGCCGTGCCGGAGCAGCACCTCCACGGTGGCGGCGTGGCCGTGGTACGCGGCGAGCATGACGAGGGTGTCGCCGCGGTCGTTGGTGAGGTCGGCCGGGGCGCCGGCGTCCAGGTAGGCGGCCAGGGTGTCGGTCTCCCCGGCACGGGCGGCGTCGAAGAGCTTCCCGGCCAGCGCGATCACCTCGGCGTCGGGGGCGTCGGCGGGCTGCTGGCTGGCGGCGTCGGTCATGGCGGGCGGCCTTTCCGGTCGGGACGTCGGGCGGTCTCGGGGCTGCGCCCAGGGCACGGTAGCGGCCGCCGCCCGAGCGGGCCAGCCGTGTCCGTGATCCGGATGACGGCCCGGGCCCGCCACGACACGGGGCGGCACGGTTCGCGCAGCCATTCGAGCGAACTTCCGGCACCCCCCGGAAACTTCCCGCCCACCCCCCGGGAATGCCTCGGCACACCGAATCCCCACGGCGACCGGCCCCCACCCCTGCCGGTTCGCATACCGCCGTCCGGCTACCGGAACGGCAATGAACGGCAGAACCACCCATTTGCCCCGTTCCATCATCTATTACTTTTTGTCACGATTAATGCACTTTCCGTAACACCCCCGCTTGTCCCCCCTCCCGAGGAGCGGATCGTGATCCTCTCGATTTCCGGCATCGTTCTGTTCGGCACCATCGCCTTTCTCTTCTTCCGCAGGGACGGACTAAAGGTCTCCCACGCCATCGTCTGCGCCCTCTTCGGCTTCTACATCGCCGGCTCGTCGATCGCCCCCAGCATCACCGCGGGCGGCGCCAGCCTGGCGAGCCTGCTCAGCGGCATCAGGTTCTAGGACCTGGCCGCTGCCACTCCCCCGTACCGGCCCGGGCGCGGATCCCACCGCCCCCGGGCCCCGTCGTACCCCAGCCCCACCCCAGTTCCAGCCCCACCCCCGCACCCCACCCGTCCCACACGCCCGGGGAGTCAAGGAATGCCGCTCCACCGCCACCTCAGCAAGGGCCGCGAGTTCGCCCGGACCGCCGGCGACCACGCCTCCGACATGTTCGCCCCGCTCTCCGTCATCGGCCGCGGCATGCGCCACCACGTCGCCTGGGCCAAGGACCGCTGGCAGGCCACGCCCAGGGAGCGCCGCGGCCCGACGGTCTTCCTCACCGCCGCGATGCTGGTCGGCATCTACCTGCTGCCGCACGGCCTGCTGTTCGCCCTGGTCGCCCTGATGGCCAGCGCGGCCTGGGCCGGAAGGTCCCCCAAGGCGCCGCCCACCCCGCCCGCGCCGGACGTCGCCGACGTCAAGCTCGGCGCCCTCTACGCCGCCCTCACGCCGTACCTGTGCGGCCCCGAGGACGCCAACCCGATGTACCGCTTCGAGGGCGACTACAAGAAGGTCTTCGACTCCTGGGAGTTCGACGGCGAGGGCCGGCTCTCCCGACTGGAGCTCGGCTACCCGGCCTACTTCACCGACACCGAACCGGCCGCCCGGGCCCGGATCGAGCAGGTCGTCCAGGGCAAGGCCGGCCGGGCCCGGGAGTACCGCTTCGACTGGGACGAGGAGTCCAACCGGCTGCGGATCTCCGCCCTCGCCCCGCTGCCCACCGACATCGTCGCCCAGCGCTTCGTGGCCGCCCCCGGCGAGATCGTGCTGGGCTTCACCGACGAGGACGGCACCGCCCGGACCATCCCGGTCGGCCGGGGCGGCACGACCGTCCAGCAGCCGCCGGTGGTCTGGCGCACCGGCCCGCGCTCCTCCGAACCGCACCTGCTGGCGCTCGGCGTCACCGGCTACGGCACGTCCAGCCTGCTCCGCTCGATCGCGCTGCAGGCCCTCCCGTACGCCGACCTGGTGGTGGTCGACGGCGCGGGCACCGGCGAGCACGCCTGCCTGGTGAACCGGCCCGGCGTGCACACCGTGGAGACCAGCCTGCACGGCGCGCTGGCCGCGCTGGAGTGGGCCGCCAAGGAGACCGACCGCCGGCTCACCGCGCTGAACGCCGCCCGGCACGCCGGCTCCGCACCGCCCGAGGACGCCACCCGGCCGCTGTGGCTGCTGCTGGACCACCCGACCGAGCTCAGCGAGCTCGCCCAGGCCGAGGGCCGCCCCGACCCGCAGGACCTGCTGGAACTCCCGCTGCGGCACGGCCGGGCCGCCCGGGTCACCGTGGTGATCGCCGACGACCTGGAGGCCCGGGACCGGATCACCCCGACCGTCCGCTCCACCACCCGGGCCCGCGTGGTGCTCGGCCCGGCCGGCCCGGACGAGGGCCGTGCCGCGCTCGGCGCGCCGCTGGACATCGTGCCCGCCGCACAGGCCCCGGTCGGCCGGGGCTACGCTCGGATCGGCAACGGCACTCCGGTCCGGCTGCAGGTGCCCGCCACCGTCGACCCGCTGGACGACGAGGCCCCGGCCCAGCTGCGGGACGCGGTCATCGCCCTGCTGCCGCACCGCGACACCCGCACCGAGGCGGCCGCCGGCGTACCGCCCCGCCCGGAGCGCCCGCCGCTGGTCGCACCGGTCGAGCCGGCCCCGCGGGCCCGCCCGGTCGACCTGGCCAAGGGCGAGCCGATGATCCGCTCGCGCCCGATCTCCTGACCGGGCACGGCCCCGGGTCGGGGTCGGCGAACGCTGTCGGAACCCGCCCCGGTACGCTCGTCACAGAAAGTCCGCCCGATCACCGGATGTGAAATAGGTGACACCTGGGGTGATATCACCGGCCAGATGTGACAAATCGGGCGCAGGTGGGTACAAACAGGGGCGGCACTACAGACGACGCATGTCCCCGGACGGGAATCTTCGTCGGAAGCCGAGCGTTGACCGAACGACGAAGAACAGCGACCACTAGTCCTGTGGGCCATAAGCCCGGGAGGCACGATTCATGAGCGAGCGAGCTCTCCGCGGCACGCGACTCGGGGCCACTAGCTACGAGACCGACCGTGGTATCGATCTGGCTCCCCGCCAGACCGTCGAGTACGCATGTCAGAACGGACACCGATTCGAGGTTCCTTTCTCGGTCGAGGCGGAGATCCCCTCGGCCTGGGAATGCCGCTTCTGTGGGCAGGAGGCGGCACTTCTCGACGGTGACGAGCCGGAGGAGAAGAAGACCAAGCCGACGCGCACCCATTGGGACATGCTGATGGAGCGCCGTACGCGCGAGGAGTTGGAGGAGGTGCTGGCCGAACGGCTGGCCGTGCTCCGCTCCGGCGGGATGAACCTCGCGGTGCACCCGCGGGACACCCGCAAGAGCGCCTGACCTCGCTCCCGCCCCCGGGCGGGAGGACGCGAAAAGGGACCCTGGTTTCCAGGGTCCCTTTCGCGTTGCCCGGCCCGCTTCCCGACCGTAGTCGTCCTGCTTCCCGCCCGTGGTCGCTCCTCGCCCGCGCGGCCGCACCGGGACCGGGAACCGACTCAGCCGGTGATCGGCGGACGGTAGGTGGTGTCCGGGCCCTGCGGGCCGGCCGGGCCGGCCTCGGGATCGACCACCTCTCCCTGGATCACCTTGCCGTCCGGACGGTGGATGCGCAGCTGCTCCTGCAGCCGCATCGCGTCCGCCAGCGGGTCGGCGCCGACACCGGCGGTGCTGCGCAGCGCCTTGTCGGCGAGCCGGCGCCCGGCCATCCGCCACAGCGCCCGGGTCGGTGGGAACAGCAGGGTCAGGGCCAGCAGGTCCGACAGGAAGCCGGGGACGATCAGCAGCACGCCGGCCAGCACCGTCATGCTGGTGCCGGTCTGCGGCTGCTGGGACTGCGGGTTCCTGCCCTGCTCGATCGCCGCCGACAGCGCCTTCAGCCCGGCCCGCTTGACCAGCGAGCCGCCGATCACGGCGCCCGCGACGAGCAGCAGCAGGACGGTGAGGCCGCCCAGCCAGGTGCCGACCTGGACCAGCAGCCAGATCTCCAGCACCACCCACGCGGTGATCAGCAGCGGCAGCACCCGGCGGAGCCTGCCGCGCGGGGCCGGACGGGTCGGGGTTGCTTGCTGCGTCACGGTACGGATCCACTCCAAGCGGTGCTCTGCGCGCCGCACGGGAGGTCCGGGCCGGCTACGGCACCACCTGGTCCAACGAATCCTGCCCGGCCGGTGTTCCGGCGGACGCCTTCCGACGGCGTCCGACCAGCACCGCGGCACCGAAGGCCAGCAGGCCGCCGATCGCCAGGGTCCACTCCGGGGCGGCGCCGACCTCGTCGGCCACCGTGGTGCCGTCGCGCAGCGGGACGGTCGCCGACAGCTCGGCCGCGGTCAGCTCCTCGGTGCGCTGCTGGACGGTGCCGTCCGGGGAGATCACCGCGCTGATGCCGCTGGTGGCCGCGATCAGCACCGCCCGACCGTGCTCGACGGCCCGCAGCCGGCTCATCGCGAGCTGCTGCTCGGGCTGGCCGGTCTTGGCGTAGGTCGCGTTGTTGGTCTGGACCACCAGGACGCGGGCGCCGCTGTCCACGGTGTCGCGGACGATCTCGTCGTACGCCACCTCGAAGCAGATGACGTCGCCGATCCGGGCCGGGCCGAGCTGCATCACGCCGTTGTGGTCACCGGGGTAGAAGTCCCGGGCGACCCGCTGGAGGCGGGTGATCACCTTCATCAGCTGGGCGCGGAAGGGCACGTACTCGCCGAACGGAACGGGGTGCTGCTTGGTGTAGGAGGCGCCGGGACCGGTCTGCGGGCTCCAGACGATGCCCTCGTTCTGGACGTGCTGCGCGTCCGGGCCGTCCACCAGGGTGCCGACCAGGGTCGGCACGCCCACCGCCCGCACGGCCTCGTCGATGCGCTGCCGGGCCAGCGGGTCGCTGAACGGGTCGAGGTCGGAGGAGTTCTCCGGCCAGATCACCACGTCGGGGCGCTCGACCTTGCCGGCCTCGATGTCGGCGGCCAGCCGCTCGGTCGCCGAGGCGTGGTTGTTGAGGACCATCATCGGGCGGCCCAGGAAGTCCATGCCCGGGTTGGGCACGTTGCCCTGGACGATGGCGACCTTCACCGTGTCGGCCGCGGCGGTCGGCACCGGCACGACGTAGCCGGCGAGCAGTGCGGCCACCGCGCCGAGCGCCGCCAGCGCGGCGGCCTTCGGGGCCCTGCCCGGACCGCGCAGGCGCAGCACGGCCCAGGCGAGCAGGGCGCCGGAGAGGGCGACCGCGAAGGTCACCAGCGGCGCGCCGCCGAGCGCGGCGAGCGGGGTGTACGGGGTGGCGGTGTTGGCGAAGGCGAGCCGGCCCCAGGGGAAGCCGCCGAGCGGCAGCCGGTCCCGGGCCCATTCCTGGGTGATCCACAGGCAGGCCGTCCAGAGCGGCCAGCCGGGCAGCCGGGAGGTCACGGCCAGCGCGCCGCCGAGGAGCGCCAGGAACAGCGCCTCGACGACGGACAGGCCGACCGTGGCGTCCCAGCCGACCACCCGCAGCCAGCTGAGCAGCATCAGGAAGAACGGCAGGCCGAAGGCGAAGCCCGTCCACAGGCCCTGGCGGAAGGTGCGGCCCCGGGTGAGCAGCGAGAGCGCGGCGACGCCGAGCAGCGACAGCGGCCACAGGTCGTAGGGCGGGAAGGCGAGGGCGAGCAGCAGGCCGGCCAGCGCCGCCAGGCCGGTCCGGGGCAGCCCGGCCCGGACCTTGGCGACGGCACGGACGGCGCGGCCCGGCCGGGGTGCCGGTTCCTGGGGCTCGGGCGCGGTCCCGGACCGCTCCTGGGTGACGGGAATGGCCACCGGCGCACCATCTTCCTGGGGCTTGCTGTTCGGACGCTGTGCGAAGAAGGTACCCCGGAACGTCGGTGGGACGTGAGGTGAGGGTGCTACGGCCGGCCGGGGCCCGTTCGTCCCCGCTCGGCCCCGCCCGCCCCGGACCGGCCGGCCCCCGATCAGCGCTCGGCGTAGCGGACCGGGCCCAGCGGCCAGTGCTCGGCGAGCCAGCCGGAGACGGCGCGGTACAGCGGGGCGTCCAGCCCGGCGTGGTCGGCCCGGACCCAGGAGCTGACGGCGACCACGGCCGGGTCCTCGCGGTCGGGGTAGATGTAGACGCAGCCGATCACCTCGTCCCGGTCCGGGGCCAGGACGGTGTAGGTGAAGCCGGTCCGCGCGACGAAGTCGGCGGCGTGCCGGCGCAGGTCGTCGAGGTTCCGCTCCGGAGGCATCCCGTCGACGGGCGGCCAGTTCCGGCCGACGAAGCCCGGGGTGGCGCGGATGTGCTCGATGCTGCCGGTCCAGGCGGCGTGGTCGGAGGCGTTGTGCTGCTCGCCCAGGGGCTCCAGGCGGAACTCCGGGGCGAGCAGCTCGCGCGGGACGTCGAAGTCGGCGGGTACCAGCGAGTGGGTCGTCATGCCGGTCAACCTACGGGCCGGCGGCCCTGCGCTTCACCCGCATTTCCGCCGCTACGCGGAACCCTGGGCCCGGTGGACCGTGCGGCCGCGGACGACCGTGCGCAGGCAGGTCGGCAGCGGGTGGCCCGGGGTGAGGTCGGGCAGGCCGGGGGTGCCGGAGCGCGGGTCGGTGGACCAGCCCGCCACCCGGGAGTCGGGGGCCTGGACGACCAGGTCACCGGCGGCCCAGATCGCGTAGCTGGCGACCGCCCCGGGCACCAGGACGCCGTCCTGGTCGCGGCCGATCGCGCGCCAGCCCCCGCGGGTGTGCGCGGTGAAGGCGGCGCGCACCGAGATCCGGTGCTCCGGGGTCCGGTGGAACGCCGCCGCCCGGACGGTGCCCCAGGGGTCGAGCGGGGTGACCGGGGCGTCCGAGCCGAAGGCCAGCGGGACGCCGGAGCGCAGCAGCGCCGCGAACGGGTTGAGGGCGGCGGCCCGCTCGGCGCCCAGGCGCTGGACGTACATGCCCTCCGGACCGCCCCAGGCGGCGTCGAAGGCGGGCTGGACGGAGGCGGTGAGGCCGAGTTCGGCGAACGCGGCGACGGACGTGTCGTCCAGTGCCTCGGCGTGCTCGACGCGGTGGCGCAGTGCCTTGACCCGGCCCGCTCCGACCCGCTCGCCGGCCGCCCGGACGCCCTCGACGACCGCCGCCACGGCCGCGTCGCCGATCGCGTGGAAGCCGGCCTGCAGCCCGGCCTCGGTGCAGGCGGCGACGTGGTCGGCGACCTGCTCGGCGCTCAGGTAGGCGGTCCCGGTGTGCTCGGCGTCGACGTACGGATCGTGCAGGCAGGCCGTCCGGGAGCCGAACGCGCCGTCCACGAAGAGGTCGCCGCCCGCGCCCACCGCGCCGAGCCGGCGGGCCGTCTCGACTCCACCCAACTCGCCCCAGTAGCCGAAGACTTCGGGCCCGTCGCCGTCGGCCGCCAGGGCCAGCAGCGCGGCCAGGTCCTGCTCGGAGGAGATCTCCGGTCCGGCGCACTCGTGCAGGGCGCCGATGCCGAGTTCGGCGGCGCGGTCCAGGGTGGCGCGCTGGGCGCGGCGGCGCTGCCCGGGGGTGAGGCGGGCGAGCGCCGCCTGCCGGACGGCGTGGTGGGCATCCTTGGCGAGCGGGCCCTCCGGGTGGTACCCGGGCCGCTCGGCGAGGCCCTCGGTGAGGGTGCGCAGCGCGGTGGTGGCGAGCGCGGAGTGCACGTCGGTGCGGGAGAGGTAGAGCGCGGCGCCCTTGGCGGCGAGGTCGAGTTCGGCGAGCGTCGGCGGGCGGCCCTCGGGCCAGCCGCTCTCGTCCCAGCCGTGGCCGATCAGCACCCCGTCGGGCTCGGCCCGCTCCTCGACGAAGGCGGTGACGGCCGCCAGGGCGGCGGCCAGCGAGGGGCTGCCGGTGAGGTCGAGACCGGTGAGCGCCAGACCGGCGGCGGTGGCGTGCACGTGGGCGTCCACGAAGGCGGGGGTGACCAGGGCGCCGTCCAGCTCGACGATCTCGTCGGCGGTCGCGGCGTACGCCTCGGCGGCGCCGTCGCTGCCGACCCAGGCGACGTGCTCGCCCTCCACGAGCATCGCGGTGGCGAAGGGGTCGGCGGGGCTGTAGACGGCGCCGCCGCGCAGCAGGACGGTTCGTGGACCCCTCCCGCCCGAGGACGGGCGAGGAGGGAGGGTGCTCTCGGTCATGACGCCAAGTCTGCACCCCGGCCCTTCGGCCTCAGAGCTTCGGGGGTCGCGCCTCGTACGGGGTGGAGAGGACGACGGTGGTGCGGGTGGAGACGCCGGCGGCGCTGCGGATGCGGGCGAGCAGGTCCTCCAGGTCGCCGGGGGCGCCGACCCGGACCTTGAGGATGTAGTTCTCGTCGCCGGCGACGCTGTGGCAGGCCTCGATCTCGGGCAGCCCGGCCAGGCGTTCCGGGGTGTCGTCCGGGGCGCTCGGGTCGAACGGCTTGACCGAGATGAACGCGGTCAGCGCCAGGTCGACGGAGTCGGGGTCGATGATCGCGGTGTAGCCGCGGATCACCCCGCGCTGTTCGAGGCGGCGCACGCGCTGGTGCACCGCCGAGGTGGACAGGCCGGTGGCCTTGCCCAGGTCCGTGTAGCTCATCCGGCCGTCCTCCAGGAGCAGCTGGACAATGCGTTGGTCGAGATCCTCCACAGTCCGCAAACCTACCCGGTCGGGAGCACGGGGGGCGCACGAGGTGGCACGCGGAGGGATCGCAGGTGTCAAGCGGGCACGTGCCGGGTGAATGTGGCACGCGATGTGGCCAAGGACACACCTGGTGCATCACGGTGCACAACACCGCAGGATTATGAGTCCGGATCACAGGGAAGTGCTGGTTGTGGCCCTGGACGACCACGCCGGGCCCGATCCTAGGGGGATCCTCATGCCTGCTACTGACCAGCGCGTGCTGGGCGCCGACGAGACCGACGATACGACCGGCCGCGACGACCTCGCGGTCGACCACGCGCCGGGCACCGACCCCGGCGAGGCCGGGACCTGGGACATCTTCCGGGTCCACTGCCCCGAGTGCAGCCGTCCGATCGCTCTGGTGGCGGACGAGGAGCGGCTCCCGCAGCACGCCCTGCTGCCGACCGCCTGGAACCCCTTCGCCCCCGCGGTCTGCCCGGGCTCGGGCACGCCCACCGACGACCTGGCGGAGGTGGAGGCGCCGGAGGACGCCGAACCGGCCGGGTTCGACGCGCTGTTCCAGCTCCCGAACGGGCTGGACTGGCGCACCCAGCCGTTCTCGCACGCGGTGGCGCACTGCCCGGTGCGGATCGCCGCGGTCGACCCGGCCGGGCCCGCCGCCCCCTCGGCCCCGACCCTCGCCGCGCTCCGCTCGATCCCGGAGCAGCGCCGCCGGCTCGTCCGGCGCTGACCGGCCTTACCGTGCAAGCGAGTTGACGCCCCGACAGGAACGCCTCCGGCCGTCACTCCGCACCCTGGAGTGACGGCCGGAGGCCGTTGGGGGGAAGGCCCGGCCCGTCGCCGGGTCCCGGGCCTTCGTCGGGCGTCAGCCCTTCGTGAGGTGGCGGCCGATCACCAGGCGCTGGATCTGGTTGGTGCCCTCGACGATCTGCAGCACCTTCGCCTCGCGCATGTAGCGCTCGGCCGGGAAGTCCTGGGTGTAGCCGTAGCCGCCGAGCACCTGGACGGCGTCGGTGGTCACCCGCATCACCGCGTCGGTGCAGAACAGCTTGGCCATCGCCGCCTCCTTGGAGAACGGAAGGCCCGCGTCCTTCAGCCGCGCGGCGGACAGGTAGAGCGCGCGGCCGGCCTCGATCTGGGTGGCCATGTCGGCGAGCATGAAGGACAGGCCCTGGAACTCCGCGATCGGGCGGCCGAACTGGCGCCGGGTGCACGCGTAGTCGACCGCGAGGTCGAGCGCGGCCTGGGCGACGCCTATCGCGCAGGCCGCGATGCCGAGACGGCCGGAGTCCAGCGCGGCGAGGGCGATCTGGAAGCCCTGGCCCTCGGCGCCTATCAGCCGCTCCCGGGGGACCCGGGCGCCGTCGAAGTGCAGCTGGGCGGTCGGCGAGGAGCGCATGCCCATCTTGTGCTCCGGCGGGGCCGCGGACAGGCCCTGCTGGGTGCCGGGGACCAGCAGGCAGCTGATGCCCTTGGCGCCCTCGCCGCCGGTGCGCACCAGGGCGCTGTAGAAGTCGGCCTGCCCGCCGTGGGTGATCCACGCCTTGGTGCCGTTCACCACGTACGCCTCGCCGTCGAGGTCGGCGCGGGTGCGCATGGCGGCCGCGTCCGAGCCGGACTGCGGCTCGGAGAGGCAGTAGGCGCCGAGCTGCTCGCCGGAGAGCATGCCGGGCAGCCACTCGTCCCGCTGCGCGTCGGTGCCGAAGGCGGCCAGCGCGTGGCAGGACAGGGTGTGCACGCTGACGCCGAGGCCGACGGCCAGCCAACCGCCCGCGAGCTCCTCCAGCACCTGCAGGTACACCTCGTAGGGCTGGTCGCCGCCGCCGTACTTCTCGTCGTACGGGAGCGAGAGCAGGCCGGCCTCACCGAGGGTGCGGAAGACCTCCCGCGGGAAGCGACCGGCGGCCTCGTCCTCCGCCGCGCGGGGCTGCAGCTCGCGCTGGACCAGGTCCCGGGTGAGGCTCAGCAGCTCGCGGGCCTCGGCGGTGGGCAGCTGGCGCTCCACGGCTTTCACAGGGGAGGGGGTCATGGCGGTGGTCGCCTCCTCGATCGGGCGCCGGGCCGAGGTGTTGGCGGGTCCGGCGCGGGTGGGGCAGGTCGGACCGACCGGCACCGGGTTGCGGTGAACGGCCGTTCACAGTCGTGGCGAAGCGAGTATGCCCGAAACCCGCGCTGCCGTCACGACCTGCACAGATGAACTGTCCGCAGTGGTGGGATACGGCACCGTAGGGTTGACGATGTGGCTGCTTCCGGAACCCTCCCCACCCATGCTCGGTGCACTCCCGGTGACGCGCTGGACACCCTCGCGGCGGAGCTGCGCGCGCTGCCGCCGTCCTGCGGGCCGGTGCGGCTGGTCGCCGTGGACGGGCACGCGGGCTCCGGCAAGACGACCTTCGCCGGACGGCTGGCGGCGGCGCTCGGCGGGGCCCCGGTGGTCCACCTGGACGACCTGGCGACCCACGACGAGCCCTTCGAGTGGACCGGGCGGCTGCGCGAGCAGGTGCTGGAGCCGCTGGCGGCCGGCCGGGACGCGGCGTACCGGGTGTACGACTGGACGCTGCGCCGCTTCGCGGGCACGGCCGGGGTACCGGTCGCCCCGGTGGTGCTGGTCGAGGGCGTCGGCGCGGGCCGGCGGGCGGTGCGGCCGTGGCTGGCCCGGGTGGTCTGGATGGAGCTGGACGCCGCTGCGGCCCGGCGGCGCGGCGAGGAGCGGGACGGTCCGGATCTGGCCGCGTTCTGGGCAGGCTGGGCCCGGGCCGAATCGGCACATTTCGCCGTCGACCCGAGCCGCCCGTACGCCGCGACCCGGGTCGACGGGGTGACCGGCCGGATCGCGCCGGGCACCGTCGGTGAACCTTCAACAAGTGCCTTGACCTGCGACGTCACCAGGACTTAGGTTCTCCTCAGCCGCCGGAACGAAAGCTTCCGGCCGCCTCGGACCCGGCGCTCCCGGGGTGGTACCCCCTGGGCCCGGAGCGCCGGCCCGGCCCCCTCCCCAACTCGCGCCCCCCCCCCCCACGCCCGCGCCCGGCCGCTCAACGGCCGCTCGCGCGATCGGATTTGACCTCGTGCGGCACCCTTCCGGATCAGCCCGGCGCCGGTACGATTCCTGGCAGGCGCATCTGCGCCGCAGGGGGCTCGACGACCACCGGCCAGGCTGCGCGAAGGCGAGTCGCCGGCCGAGCCCCGGGCCACACCGCGGGGGGCGTGAGTGACGACGGTGGACAGTTCCGACAGCACGGCGGGCGGCCCGGACCGACTCGCCGACCGGGCCTGGCAGCGCGCCATGGACGCCTACACGGCCGGCGCGTACGCCAGGGCCGAGGAGGAGTTCCGGGCAGCCGTCCGGCTGGACCCCGGCATGGCCGACGCCTGGCTCGGCCTGCACGCGCTGCGCAGCGACACCTCGGCGGCGTTGCTGGCCATGTACCGCCACCAGAAGCGCTTCGGCGAGCAGCGGCGACTGCACCACCGGCCGCTCAGCTCCTGGTACTGGCTCGGCTGGTGGGTGCAACCCGTCCTGGAGGACGCCCGCGACCTCGCGCTGGCGCACGCCTCGCACTGGCTGGACGGCCGCCACCTGGCCGAGCTGGACCGGGCGTTGGAGCAGTGCCCGGCCCCCGGCGAGGACCCGTCCGCCCGGTTCCTGTACGCCTGCCGCTCCTACCTCCTCAAGGACTGGGAGCAGCTGATCCGGGACACCGACCGGCTGCTGGACGACCCGCTGCTCGGCATCGAGGCCGGTCTGTTCGCCGGCATGGCCCGGGTGCGCCTCGACATGTGCGCCCAGGCCCAGGCCCCGCTGGCCGCCTCGCTGGCCCGCTGCCGCTCCGAGCAGCCCCAGCGCAAGGAGCTGCGCTACTGGCTGGCGCGGGCGTACGAGGGCGCCGGTCGCAGCGCGGCGGCACTGCCGCTCTACCGCGCGGTGCACCGGGCGGACCCGGCGTTCATGGACACGGCGACGCGACTGACCGCCATCTCGGCCGAGGACGCGCTCGCCGACGGGCTGCTCGTGGACGGGCTGACGACGGCCGGGCGCCCGGGCGGGGGCGCGGGCGGCACCGCGAGCGGGCCGGACATCGACGCGGAGTTCCCGGACGACGTCGGGTACCCCGTCGGGCCGGGGTACGGCGAGGAGTTCGGGGGCGGAGCCGGGCAGGGCGGCGCGACGGTCTCCGGCGACGGGGTGCTGAACGGCGGGTCGCCGGTGGACGCGGGCCTGGTGGACGCGGGCCTGGTGGACGCGGGCCTGGTGGACGGGCTCCTGACCGGCGGCACCGCCGTGGACGACGACACGGCGGACGGCCTCCCGGGGGACGGCACCACGGCCGAGCCGGTCCTGCCCGGCGGCGCCCCGGGCGCCGGCGGGCCGGGCGCCGGCGGGCCGGCCGACGGCGCCGTTCCGGACGGCGCTCCGCAGGCCGCCGGGGAGCGGTCCGGCTCCGGCTCCCCCATCGCGCCCACCGCGCCCCTCGCACCCCCACCGCTGCCCGTCCGCGGTCAGGCGCAGTCCCGCACGGCCGCCGGGCCCGCGCCCCGGCCGGACGGCGACCAGCGGGAGCTGGACGCCGCGCTGGCCGAACTCTCGCTGATGGTCGGCATGGAGCCGGTGAAGCGCCAGGTGCGGGCGCTCTCCGCCCAGTTGAGAATGTCGCGGCTGCGGTCCGAGCAGGGCCTGCCGGTCCAGCCGCCCAAGCGCCACTTCGTCTTCTCGGGCCCCTCCGGCACCGGCAAGACCACCGTGGCCCGCATCCTCGGCCGGGTCTTCCACGCCCTCGGCCTGCTCTCCGGCGACCACCTGGTGGAGGCCCAGCGCGCCGACCTGGTGGGCGAGTTCCTCGGCCAGACCGCCGTCAAGGCGAACGAGCTGATCGACTCCGCGCTGGACGGCGTGCTGTTCATCGACGAGGCGTACAGCCTCTCCAACTCCGGCTACACCAAAGGCGACGCGTACGGCGACGAGGCGCTCCAGGTACTGCTCAAGCGCGCCGAGGACAACCGGGACCGGCTGGTGGTGATCCTGGCCGGCTACCCCGAGGGGATGAACCGGCTGCTCGCCACCAACCCCGGCCTCAACTCCCGTTTCACCACCCGGGTCGACTTCCCGAGCTACCGCCCGGGCGAGCTGACCGCGATCGGCGCCGCACTGGCCGGGCGGGACGGCGACGGCTGGGACGAGGACGCCGCCGAGGAGCTGGCCAGCATCTGCACCCACGTCGTCCGCGAGGGCTGGATCGACGAACTGGGCAACGGCCGGTTCATCCGCACCCTGTACGAGAAGTCCTGCGCCTACCGGGACCTGCGGCTGTCACTGCTGCGCGAGCCGCCGGGCCGGGAGGACCTGGCCACGCTGCGGCTGCCGGACCTCGTCCAGGCGTACGGGGAGCTGATCGACGGACGGAGCTGACCGACCACCGGGGCTCGTCGACAACAGCCGCGGCAGGCCGACGGCGGCGGCCGGCCGGGGCCCGTTCCTCGACGGCACCCCGGCCCGCGCGCCGGCATCACCCCCTGAGCAGCGCGGCCTCCCGCTCCGGGTCGAGCCCGACCCTGACCCGGTCGGAGCGCAGCGGCGCGGCGCCGCCGATCGTCCGCAGCCAGGCCCAGGTGTCCTCGACCGTCTCCGCGACCGGGCGGCAGCGCAGCCCGGCGGCCACCGCCCGCTCGACCGAGCCGGTGTGCAGGAAGTCGTACAGCTCGCCGGGCGCCAGCCAGATCGGCAGCTCGGTCCACGGCTCCACGCCGGCCGCCAGGATCCGCTCGGGGTCGGTCCAGCGCAGTTCGGCGTCGGAGCCGGTGACCCGCACGCAGGCCTCCAGCAGTTCGCCCGTGGTGGCGTGCCCGGACGGGCCGACCAGGTTGTACGGGCCGCCGAGGCGGGCCGCCGACGCGTCCAGGATCCAGGCCGCGAGGTCGCGGACGTCGATGTACTGCAGCGCCAGCCCGCGCGGTCCGGGGGCGAGCACCGGTCCGCCCCGGGCGATCCGGTCGAGCCACCAGGGAAGCCGGCCGATGTTCTCGTACGGGCCGAGGATCAGCCCGGCGCGGGCCAGCAGCGCCTGTCCGCCGTACTCCGCCTCCAGGGCCAGTTCGGCCCCGCGCTTGGCCTCGGCGTAGGGCACCTCGCCGGTGAGGTCGGGCGAGGAGGCGACCACCGGCGCCGACTCGCCCGCGCCGGCCACCAGCGGGTAGTCGTACACCGACCGGCTGGAGACGTACGCGTAGTGGCCGACCCGGCCCTTCAGCGCGCGGGCGCTGTCGCGCACGGCCGCCGGGGCCCACGACCAGGTGTCCACGACCGCGTCCCACTCCCCCGTCCCGAGCGCCGCGAGCCCGTCCTCGGCCGTGCGGTCGCCCGGCAGCACCCGGACGCCCTCGGGGGCGGGCTGCGTACCGCGGTTGAGGGCCGTCACCTCCCACCCCCGGGCCAGTGCCTCCTCGGCGATGACCCGCCCGACGAACTTGGTTCCACCCAGCAGGAGAAGTCTCATGCGGGCCACTCTCCTCCGAGGGGGGCCGGCAGGGAACGGCTGCATGCTCTGGGCAGAATCGCCACGAGCGGACACGCCGTCGGCGAAATCGGGAACGCCGGGGTGGGCCGGGTGGGGGGCCCCCCCCCCCCGGGGTACAACACGGGGGGGCGGGGGTGCGGGGGGTGCCAAAGGCCCAACAACAACAGTG
>NZ_JBHWCL010000001.1:202808-236399 GCF_042735125.1 Kitasatospora sp. NPDC059599
GATTTTGATGGCTTTGGCAATAACCCCCAGGGGCGCCCCCGCGGGGGGCTATTGGGGGCCGGCGGGGGGGCCCGGGGGGGGGCCCCCCCGGCGCCGGAGTTCCTACGCGGTCGCGCGGTGGTCCGGGTCGTGCATCTCGCCGATCAGCTCCTCCAGGACGTCCTCCAGCATGACCACGCCGAGCGTGCGCCCGTCCTGGTCCAGCACGGCGGCCAGGTGGCAGGCCGCGCGGCGCATCGCGCCGAGGGCGTCGTCCAGCGGGAGGCCGCCGCGCAGCACCGTGATCGGCCGCCACAGGCGGGCCGGGACCGGCGCCGAGGGGTCCTCCACGTCGAGGAGGTCCTTGAGGTGGATGTAGCCGAGGTAGCCGTGCCCGGCCGGGTCGCCGTCGGTGACCGGGAAGCGCGAGAAGCCGGTGCGCAGGGCGAGTTCCTCGACCTCGGCGGCGGTCGCCTTGGTGTCCACGGTGACCAGTTGCTCGGGTTCCAGCAGCACCTCGGTGACCGGGCGGCGGCCCAGCTCCAGGGCGTCCTCCAGGCGTTCCTGGCGCTCCTCGTCGAGCAGACCGGCGTCCCGGGAGTCGACCAGCAGGTACATCAGCTGCTCGGTGGTGAAGACCGACTCGACCTCGTCCTTGGCGTCCACCCGGAACAGCCTCAGGATGCCGTTGGCGAAGGCGTTCAGCAGCCGGATCACCGGGGCGAGCCAGCGGGCCAGCCGGTCCAGCGGCGGGCCGAGCCAGAGCGCGGCCCGTTCCGGGCCGGCCATCGCCATGTTCTTCGGCACCATCTCGCCCATCACCATGTGCAGGAACACCACGACGGCGAGCGAGATCCCGTACGAGAGCGGGTGCATCAGGCCGGGCGGCACGCCGATCGCGTGGAACGGGCCCTCCAGCAGCGAGGCGATGGTCGGCTCGGCGAGCGCACCGAGGCCCAGCGAGCAGACGGTGATGCCGAGCTGGGCCGCGGCCAGCATCGCGGAAACGTTGGACAGCGCGTGCAGCACGGTGCGGGCGCGCTTGTGCCCGGACTCCGCGAGCGGCTCGATCTGGCTGCGGCGCACGGACACGACCGCGAACTCGGCGCCGACGAAGAAGGCGTTGCCGAGCAGGAGCAGGAGCGCGACGGCCAGTTGGAGCGCGGTCATCGGAGGTGCTCCCCGTCCTCGCCGAACGAACCGGGCGCGGAGGTGCGCTCCACCCGGACCCGGCTGGTGCGGTGGCGGTCGACACCGGTCACGGTGAGGCGCCAGCCGGGCAGCCCGGCCTGCTCGCCGACCTCGGGGAGCTTGCCCAGCAGGTCGGCGACCAGGCCGGCCAGCGTCTCGTACGGGCCGTCCGGGGCGTTCAGGCCGATGCCCTCCAGCTGGTCGAGCCGGGCGCGGCCGTCGGCCTCCCAGACCGGCAGACCGTTGACCGGCGGCAGCGGGAACAGTTCGGGGTGGTCGTCGGGGTCGTGCTCGTCCTGCACCTCGCCGACGATCTCCTCGACGATGTCCTCGACGGTCACGACGCCGGCGGTGCCGCCGTACTCGTCGACCACGATGGCCATCGGCTGGAGCCTGCGCAGCCGGTCGAGCAGCACCTCGGCGGGCAGCGTCTCGGGCACCAGCAGCGGCGGCGAGGACAGGTCGGCGACCCGCACCAGGCCACGGCGGGCCGCCGGGACGGCGAGGGCGTCCTTGAGCGTCACGGTGCCGGTGACCTCGTCCAGGCTGTCGGTGTAGACCGGGAAGCGGGACAGGCCGGTGGCCCTGGTCAGGTTGACGACGTCGGAGGCGGTGGCGTCGCGCTGGAGCGCCGCCACGTCGACGCGCGGGGTCATCACGGACTCGGCGGTCAGCTCGCTCAGTCCCAGGGTCCGGACGAACAGGGTCGCCGACTCCTCGTCTATCGCACCGGCCTTGGCCGAGTGCCGGGCCAGCGAGACCAGCTCGGCCGGGGTCCGGGCGTGGTCCAGTTCCTCCTGCGGCTCGACGCCGAAGGCCCGGACCGTACGGTCCGCCGCGCCGTTGAGGAAGCTGATCAGCGGACGGCAGACGAAGGAGAAGGCCATGTGCGGGGCGGCGACCGCACGGGCCACCTGCAGCGGGCGGGAGATCGCCCAGTTCTTCGGGACCAGCTCGCCGATCACCATCTGTACGACGGTGGCCAGCACCATGCCGACGATCACGGCGACGCCGCGGGCGGCCGCCGCGGGCACGCCGAGGGCGGACATGACGGGCGAGAGCAGCGTCGACACGGCCGGCTCGGCGAGCATGCCGACCACCAACGAGGTGACGGTGATGCCGAGCTGGGCTCCGGAGAGCTCGAAGGAGAGGTGTCGCAGGGCCCTGGCGACGCGGCCGGACTGGGCGTCGCCCGCCGCGGCGGAACGTTCCACCGCCCCGCGCTCGACGGTCACGAAGGCGAACTCGGCGGCCACGAAGAGGCCGTTGGCGAGGATCAGGAGAACGGCTGCGAGCAACAGCAGCCAGGCGGTGATCACAGTGCCGCTCGCCTTCCGGTGACCGGAAGTGGGGCGGCGCAGGTACTACCGGACGGATCGTCCATCGAGGGGGAGTGTCACTCCTCAGGTCGGTGCGGTCGGTCGCTTTCGGGCAGGGCGGACTTTGCCCCGCTTTTACCAGCGTAGACCATACCCGGACGGACGTAAGGGGGAGTGTCGGGCCCTCCCGGCGCCGGAACCGCAGGTCGGAGGACGCCGTGCCCCACCCCGCCCGCGGACCGGACTCAGGCCTCGGCGTGGTACTCGACGAGGTCGCGCAGCGCGCGGGCGTCCGCGATCGCCTGCTCCTTGCCGACGCCGGGCTGGATGCCGACCGCCGCCAGCGAGGTGCCGTCGGCGAGGTCGAGGGTGGCCCACGGGTCGCCCTGGCGGAGGTTGACCCGGACGATCTCGGCCCAGGCGAGCCGACGGCTGCGCACGAAGTTGACCACCGTCACGCCGCTCGCGTCGGCGCTCACCCGGGGGCGGGCCAGCATCAGGCCGACGGCGGCGAACAGGACGCCGCTGGAGATCATCATGATCCGGTCGTTGAGCTGCCAGTTCTCCGGGAGCAACACGGCCAGCACCGCGAACAGCACCACCAGCACGACACAGACCGGCAGCAGCACGATGCGGGTGCGGCGCGGCGCCCAGGTGACGGGGAACTCGACGGGCGGCGTGGACACGGGGGTCTCCGGGTGGTTCTGGTGGCGGCAGCGCGACGGGGCGGGGACGCCGGCCGGCGTCCCCGCCCCATTGAACCGTTCTTTACTCTCGCGCGGGCGAGCAGGTCAGAGGCGGCAGGCGTGGATGTTGGTGACCAGGATGGCCCGGGCACCGATGCCCCACAGGTCGTCCATGATCCGCTGGGCCTCCTTGCGGAGCACCATCGCGCGGACCGCGACCCAGCCCTCGGTGTGCAGCGGCGAGACGGTCGGCGACTCCAGGCCCGGGGTCAGCCCCACGGCGGCGCCGACGTTCTCGGCGCGGATGTCGTAGTCCATCAGCACGTAGCGGCGGGCCACCAGCACCCCCTGGAGGCGGCGCAGGAACTGCTCCACCCGCGGGTCCTCGCCGGCGCCCTTGGGGCGGATCACCACGGCGTCCGAGATCAGGATCGGCTCGCCGAAGACCTCCAGGCCGGCGTTGCGCAGGCTGGTGCCGGTCTCCACCACGTCGGCGATCACGTCGGCGACGCCCAGCTGCACCGCGGTCTCGACCGCGCCGTCCAGCTTGGTGACCGTCGCCGTCACGCCGTGGTCGGCCAGGTGCTGCTCGACCAGGCCGGTGTACGAGGTCGCGATCCGCAGGCCCTCCAGGCCCTTGACGTCCTCGACCGCCACGCCCTCGGGGCGCGCGAAGCGGAAGGTCGACCCGGCGAAGCCGAGGGCGAGCACCTCCTCGGCGTTGGAGTGCGAGTCCAGCAGCAGGTCACGGCCGGTGACGCCGACGTCCAGACGGCCGGAGCCGACGTAGACCGCGATGTCGCGCGGGCGGAGGAAGAAGAACTCGACCTCGTTGTTCGGGTCGACGAGGACGAGCTCCTTCGGGTCCTTCCGCTGCCGGTAGCCGGCCTCATGGAGCATCTCCGCCGCGGGACCCGAGAGCGAACCCTTGTTGGGGACGGCGATGCGCAGCATGGGAGGTTGCTTCCTTACCTGTAGGGAGGGGTGTGCTCGGCGGAGCGGGAGCCGTCACGGCCGTGCCCGTTCGGCGACGGCCGGGGTCAGCGCGGTCTCTTCAGGGTGCTCAGAGGTACTTGTAGACGTCGTCGAGCGTCAGCCCGCGGGCGACCATCATCACCTGAAGGTGGTAGAGGAGCTGGGAGATCTCCTCCGCCGTCTGCTCGTCCGACTGGAACTCGGCGGCCATCCAGACCTCGGCGGCCTCCTCGACGACCTTCTTGCCGATCGCATGGACGCCCTGCTGGACGAGCTGCGCGGTGCGGGAGGACGAGGGGTCGCCGGTGGCGGCCTTCTGCTGGAGCTCGGAGAAGAGCTCCTCGAATGTCTTCGAAGCCATGATGGGGCCACCTTACGGCGTGCGGGCGGACGGACGGTAAACGGTCCCGGACCGTGGACGGTCCGGTGGACGTCCACGGTCCGGGACCGTGCGCGTTGTCGTCGCGGCGCGGCCGCGGGCGTCGGTGTCAGCGCGCGGCGCGCAGCACCGCGGCGGTGGCGACGGCGGCGGTGACGGCCTCGTGGCCCTTGTCCTCGGCGGAGCCGGGCAGCCCCGCGCGGTCGATGGCCTGCTCCTCGTTGTCGCAGGTCAGCACGCCGAAGCCGACCGGAACGCCGGTGTCGACGCTGACCTGGGTGAGGCCGACGGTGGCTGCCTGGCAGACGTAGTCGAAGTGCGGGGTGCCGCCGCGGATCACCACGCCGAGGGCGACCACGGCGTCGTAGCCGCGGTCGGCCAGGCGCTTGGCGGCGACGGGCAGTTCGAAGGTGCCGGGGACGCGCAGCACGGTCGGCTCGGCGATGCCCAGCTCCTTGAGCGCGCGGTGGGCGCCGTCCAGCAGGCCGTTCATCACCCGGTCGTGCCACTGGGCGGCGATGACCGCGACCTTGAGGTCGGCCGCGCCGTCGATGGTCAGCTCGGGGGCTCCGTGACCGCTCATGTTCTGATCCGTTCTCTGTCGGGTGGGTGTGGGTGCTTCAGGAGCCGAGGCCGGGCAGGTCGTGACCCATCCGGTCGCGCTTGGTCTGCAGGTAGCGCAGGTTGTGCTCGCCGGGCGCGATCTCGACCGCCTCGCGCCCCTTGACCTTCAGACCGTGCTCGGTGAGCGCGGTCAGCTTCCGCGGGTTGTTGGTGAGCAGGGTGAGCGAGCGGACGCCGAGGTCCACCAGCATCTGCGCCGCGATGCTGTAGTCGCGGGCGTCGGCGGGCAGGCCGAGGTCCAGGTTGGCGTCGACGGTGTCGCGCCCCTGCTCCTGCAGCTGGTACGCGCGCAGCTTGTGGGCCAGGCCGATCCCCCGCCCCTCGTGCCCGCGCAGGTAGAGCACCACGCCGCGGCCGGCCTCGGCGACCCGCCGCAGCGAGGCCTCCAGCTGCGGGCCGCAGTCGCAGCGCAGCGAACCGAAGACGTCGCCGGTCAGGCACTCGGAGTGGACCCGCACCAGGACGTCCTCGCCGTCCGGCAGCCGGCCGTCCGCGTCGAGACCGCCCGCCACCAGGGCGATGTGCTCGACGCCGTCGATGGTGCCCTCGTACCCGACGGCGGTGAACTCGCCGTGCACGGTGGGCAGGGCGGTGACGGCGGCCCGGTCGACGTGCAGCTCGGTGCGGCGGCGGTAGGCGATCAGGTCCTCGATCGAGATGATCGCGAGACCGTGCTCACGGGCGAAGACGACCAGCTCGGGCAGCCGGGCCATGGTGCCGTCGTCGTTGACCACCTCGGCGATCGCACCCGCCGGCGGCAGGCCGGCGAGCCGCGCCAGGTCGACGGCGGCCTCGGTGTGGCCGGGACGGACCAGCACGCCGCCCTCCACCGCGCGCAGCGGGAAGACGTGTCCCGGGCGGGTCAGGTCGCCGGGCTCGGTGCCGGGCGAGGAGAGCAGCCGGACGGTGCGGGCGCGGTCCGCGGCGGAGATGCCGGTGTCGACCCCCTCGCGGGCGTCCACCGAGACGGTGTACGCGGTGCCCTTGCGGTCCTCGTTGACCTGGGTCATCGGCGGGAGCTTCAGGCGGTCCAGCTCCTCCCCGGTCATCGGGGCGCAGATCACGCCGGAGCTGTAACGGATGGTGAACGCCATCAGCTCGGGGGTGGCCGCGGAGGCGGCGAAGACGAGATCGCCCTCGTTCTCGCGGTCCTCGTCGTCGACCACGACCACCGCGCGGCCGAGCGCGATGTCGGCGATCGCCCGCTCGACGGGGTCGAGGACGAGCTCGGCCTCGACGGTGCCCTTGTCGGACTGGTTCTCGGTCATGCCGTGGCTCCCTGCGGGACGGTGACGGACTCGGTGCGCGGCTCACGGGTGCTCAGCCACCAGGAGCGGAGGCCGAGCAGCACCAGAACGAAGTAGACGGAGTAGGTGAGGCCGGAGAAGGTGTAACCGCTGTTGAAGGCGAACGGGACGCCGACGATGTCGACCGCGATCCAGGCGAACCAGAACTCCACCCAGCCGCGCGCCTGCGCCACCATCGCGGCCAGCGTGCCGACGAAGATGTAGGCGTCCGACCAGGGGCTCCAGGACAGGCTGGGGAACGAGGTGAAGAGCAGGGCGAGCGCGACCGTACCGGCCGCGGTGCCGGCCGCCAGCGTCAGCCGCTCGGGCCAACGGGCGAACCGCACCGCGATGGTGCCGCTGTCCTGGCGGCCCCGGCGCCACTGCGCCCAGCCCCAGGCGGCGGTGGCGATCACGATCAGCTGCTTGCCGATCAGGCCGGGGACGTGGCCGCCGAGGTAGGCGGTGATCAGCACCACGCCGGACAGCAGCTGGACCGGCCAGCTCCAGACCGAACGGCGCCAGCCGAGCGCGAGGCCGGCGAAACCGAGCAGGTTGCCGAACATGTCGGCCCACCTCACGTGTTCACCGAGGACGGTGAACGCTTCTCCGCTGAGCCAGCTCACTCGGACTCCCCCGGGGTCTCGTCGATCGGCAGGTCCTGCGAACCCGGCAGGTTCGGCAGGCCCGGCAGAGTCGGCAGGGTGCGGGACTCCAGGAGGCGCTCGACGTACTTGGCGAGCACGTCCACCTCCAGGTTGACGCTCTCGCCGACGGTCCTGGCGCCCAGCGTGGTCAGCGCGAGGGTGGCCGGGATGAGGCTGACGGTGAAGCTGTCCCGGGCCGCCTCCACCACGGTGAGGCTGACGCCGTCGACCGTGATCGAGCCCTTCTCCACCAGGTAGCGGGAGATGGTGTCGGGCAGCGAGAACCGCAGTACCTCCCAGCGCAGTTCGCCGTTCGCGTCGCGCTCGCCGGGCTCGCGGCTCACCAGCCGCCCGGTGGCGTCGACGTGGCCCTGGACGAGGTGACCGCCGAGCCGGGCGCCGAGCGCCATGGCACGCTCCAGGTTGACCCGGGAACCGGGCTTCAGCTCCCCCAGGCTGGAGCGGTGCAGCGTCTCGGCCATCACGTCGGCGCTGAACTCACCGGTGCCCGCGGCCAGTTCCTCCGGGGTGTCGACGACGGTCAGGCACACGCCGTTGACCGCGATGGAGTCACCGTGACCCGCGTCCGTACAGACCACCGGGCCGCGCAGGCGGATCCGCGAGGAGTCGCCGATCTCCTCGATCGACACGACCTCGCCGAGCTCTTCGATGATGCCGGTGAACACCCGGGTTCTCCTCGCGCTTGGGGCGCGGACTCCGGGGCGGCAGAGGGAGATGACACGGACGGGCAACGGCGCACGGGCCGACGGCACGACCCGTCGCCGGGGGTGCCGGAGCCGCCGGGAGATCGCTCGCCCGGCCCGGGAGACACTGCTCCCGGCGTTCACCTGACCGCGGTCCGGTCCGGTAACGATGGACCACGGGTACTGCTCCACGTCCGCCCGCGCACGCCTCCCATCCGGACTTTAACCGTCGGTCCAGGAATTTCACCTGGTCAACCGGCCGCTGGCTGCGGACGGGTCGCGGACTGTAACCGCCGGTTCGGATTTTCACCGACCCCGGAGTGCGCTGAACGTCACTGCTGTTGCGGTCATTCTGCCACGGTCGGCGCAAGCGCAGGGAGTGGCTTCCGCTGTGGCCTGTTTCACGAACGTGCGGGGAATGTGCGACGGGGTGCTACGCGCTCAGTCGGGGATCGGGTCGGTGGCGGAGGCGGAGGCCGGGCCGGCGGCCCTGTGGCGGGGGTGGGGACGGGGACGGTCTGGTGGCGGAGGCGGGCGGCAGGGGCGACGCTGGTAGGTGGGGTCCTGCCGGTCGGCGCACCGAAGCTACGGAGGCGAGCGCGATGGCGAAGTTCATGGACGTCCACCACGGGATGAACGGAATCACGGCGGAGATGCTCAGGCAGGCCCACGCGGCCGACCTGGCGGTCGAGGGCGAGGAGGGCGTCCACTTCCAGCAGGCGTGGGCGGACCCGGAGTCGGGCACGGTGTACTGCCTCTCCGAGGCGCCCTCCAAGGAAGCCGTGCAGCGGGTGCACAGCCGCACCGGGCACCCGGCGGACGAGATCCACCCGGTGCCGTTGACCGTGTGAGTCGTCGACGCCGTCGACCGGTCGACCGTGCGGGCCGTCGACGCCGTTGACCCTGCTGGTCGTCGGCCGCGGGTCACCGTGCGGGTCGTCGGCCGCGGGTCACGGTGTGGCGGGTGCGGTGATCTGCAGGAAGTGGGTGACCTCCGGCGGGTGCGCGAGGTAGCGCAGCTCGCCCTCCGACCAGACCGGCCGGATCCGCCACATCGGCCCGGCGTACCCGCGCAGGGCGGCCTCGTCGCGCCAGCGGCTCACCACCAGCACCCGGTGCCCGTCCTCCTCCGACACCGAGCGCAGCAGCTCGCCGCCGAGACAGCCGTCCGTCCGGCCCAGCTGCGGGATCACCTGGGCCGCCAGGTGGGTGCAGAACTCCTCGACGTGACCGGCCAGCACCTGCCCGGTCCAGATCCTGACGATCACGACCACCACCTCCGGCCGACTGGATCCCCGTGCCCACGACTCGATGCCCTGTGCCCATTATCGGCGGAAAACCGCTGGTGGCGAGGGGTCCAGCCACGATCGGTCCGCACGTCCCGGGGCGGTCGGCCCCGGGTGCGACGGGAGGGCTCCGCTAGATTCCCGGCATGACCACCACACCGGAAGCTGTCACTGCGTCAAGCACCGGACCGGACCGGCCGGGCCGCCTGTTCGATGCCCTCGACGCGGGAGCCCTCAGGGACGCCGCCCAGCTGCGCGAGATCTACGAACAACCCGGCGACCACGCGCGCCGCAAACAGGTCGGCCACCTCCACGACGTCGCACAGCGCCTGATCGCCTGCGCCTCCCTGGTCTTCGTCGCCAGCGCCGACGCCGCCGGACACTGCGACGTCTCCCCGCGCGGCGGGCCGGCCGGGCTGGTCTCGGTGCTCGACGAGTACACCCTGGCCATACCGGACGCCACCGGCAACAAGCGGTTGGACACCCTGCACAACATCCTGGAGACCGGCCGGGTCGGACTGCTCTTCGTCGTCCCGGGCCGGGAGACCACCCTGCGGGTGAACGGCCGGGCCTGCGTCTCCACCGACCCCGAACTGCTGCGCCAGCTGACCGCCGTCGGCAAGCCGCCGCGCAGCGCGATCGTGGTCGCGGTGGAGGAGGTGTACGCCCACTGCCCGAAGTCGCTCCTGCGGAGCTCGGCGTGGAAGCCGGAGAACTGGCTCGCCAAGGACGACCAGCCGAGTTCGGCGGAGGTCACGCTCTCGCACCTGCGGGACGAGTCGCTGACCATCGAGATGATCGAGCAGGCGGAGCGGGAGGCGCTGCTGTACCGGTACGAGTGAGGGCGGGCGGCGGTGCCGCGCGGCGCGACGCGGCCGTGTGATGTGCCGCGTGCGGGTGCGCGGGTGGGGTCCGCGTCCGCCGGTGGGGCTCCGCGTCTGCGGGTGAAACGCCGGGGCCCGGTGGGCGGGGTGACCGCCCGCCGGGCTCCGCGCGCTCAGGCGGCCCTGGGGACGTCCACCACGGCCGCGCCGTCGGCGGCCCGCCGGACGGCCTCGACGCCCTTGTGGGCCGCGTCCTTGCTGGCGTAGCCCTGCCCGGTGGCGACGATCTCGCCGTTGCCCGCCTTGAGCCGGAACCGGTACGTGCCGCCGGAGTCCTCGTAGATCTCGAACTTGCCCGACATCCGGGCCACCTCCTCGTGGGGCTCCGCACGGAGCGCGCGGTGCGCCCGCCGGTCGGCCCCCTGCAGCACGGTGCGCCCGGCGGCGGCGCGGCCGCACCCGGTCGGCGGCCGGTCGGGTGACGACGGCCGCACGGCCGGCCGCCGGCGTGCCGGGGCTGGCGCCGGTGGCTTGAATGGACGGATGGACTGCGTCTTCTGTGCGGTGGTGGCGGGCGCGGAGCCCGCGCACCGGGTGCTGGACGAGGAGGCGGCCGTGGCCTTCCTGGACCGCCGGCCGCTGTTCCCCGGACACGTCCTGGTCGTCCCGCGCGCCCACCACCGCACGCTCGCGGACCTGCCGGCGGACGAGGTCGGGCCGTTCTTCCTCCAGGTGCAGCGGGTGGCGGCGGCGGTCGAGCACGGACTGGGTGCGGCGGGCAGCTTCGTGGCGGCCAACAACCGGATCAGCCAGTCGGTGCCGCACCTGCACGTCCACGTGGTGCCACGCAATCCGAAGGACGGGCTGCGCGGCTTCTTCTGGCCCCGGCGGGCGTACCCGGACGAGGCGGGCGCGGCGGAGGTCGCGGCCCGGCTGCGGACCGCACTGACCGGTTGAGCCGCAGGCTGCCCCGTACTCGGGCCTCCCGTACTCGGACCTCCCGCACCCGCCGCTCGCGTGCCGTACTCGCCCCTACCGTGCCGGGCGCAGCCGGGCGTACGCCCGGAGGAGCATCCGGGGCGGCCGAAATCCTTTTCGGGTCTGACGAGTCGGCAGGTCGGGCCGCCTAGGCTCACTGTCATGAACGAACTCGCGCGCGTCGTGCAGCAGACGGTCGACCGGCTCGCGGGCCGGCACGTCGGCGCGGTGGTCGCCGGACTGGCCGGCGGGGACACGGAGATCCGCGGCACCGGGCGGACGGGGCCGGGCGGCGGCACCCCCGGGCCTGACACCCTGTTCGAGATCGGTTCCGTCACCAAGGTGTTCACCTCGCTCGTGCTCGCGCGGCTCGCGCTCGACGGCACGGTGCGACTCGACGAGCCGCTCGCCGAGGTGCTCGCCGACGCGCGGGACGGCCGGGTCGTCGTCCCGGCCCGCGGCGGGCAGCCGATCACGCTGCGACACCTGGCCACCCACAGCGCGGGGCTCCCCCGGCTGCCCCGGGGCATGCTGGTGAGGGCGCTGCTCAGGCCCAACGACCCGGACCCGTACGCCCACTGCACCGCCGAGCACGTGCTGGACGGGCTCGCCCGGACCCGTCTGGGGACCGCGCCCGGGCGCGGCTTCCGGTACTCCAACCTCGGCGCCGGGCTGCTGGGCCTGGCCCTCGCGCACCGGGCCGGCACCGGGTACGAGGAGTTGGTGACGCGTGAGGTCTGCGAGCCGCTGGGGCTGGTGGACACCCTGGTGCGGTCGGGCGCCGAGCGGTCCGGGCGGCTCGCGCACGGGCACACCCAGGGCGGCCGGCCGGTGCCCTCCTGGGACATGGCGGCCCTCCCGGGCATGGGCGGGCTCCGGTCCACCGCCGCGGACCTCGCGATACTCCTGCGGGCCCAGCTGGCGGCCGACCGTGAGCCGGAGTCACCGCTGACGCCCGCGATCATGCTCACCCGGGAGACCAGGCACCGGGTCAACCCCTTCGCCTGGATGTACCTGGGCTGGCTCGGCCACCGGCTGCACAGCCAGCAGGGCGGCCACCTGCAGATCTGGCACAACGGCGGTACGGGCGGGTTCCGTTCGTTCGTGGCCTTCGATCCGGAGACGCAGGTGGGCGTGGTGGTGCTGGCCAACACCCGCCGGTCCGTCGACCCGGTGGGGACGGCCCTGCTGCGCCGACTTCAGAAGGACTTCGCGACGGCGGGGTGACCGCGCGGCGGTCGACGGCCGCCCCGGGGCGTGCGGGCCGCCGCCTACGGGGCGCCGTCGCCGCGCGCGCGGGGCACCGGGGGCGGGCGGGGCGTCAGGGGCGTACGCGGCACCGGGGGCGTGCGGGACAAAGCGGGAGCGCGCGGACCGTCCGGGGCTGCGGCCCGGCGGGTCCGGAGCCCCGGGTCGGATTCGCGGCGGACGGGCGCTCACGCGGCCCGGGGAGGGCCCTGCGGAGGCGTTCCCCCTGCTCATCGGCACCCCGGTGGTGGGGGGTTCCGGGCCGGGGGTGATGATGGCGGGGTCGTTTCGGGCCAAAAGGTGCCGATTGGCACTGTTGCCGGGTCCATGAACGGTCGATGCTGATCCGGCAGATGCGGTTCCGATTGGGGTCCGCCGAGTGAGAGGTGGCCGACGTGGCGGTGGTGTGGTCGCCGACGCGGGTGCGGGCAGTCCGTCCGGCCGAGCCGGTCGGTCAGTCGGGCCGGTTCGACCAGGCCGGGCCGGCCGGCCGGCTCGGGCCGCCGGTGCGCGTGTACCGGCGCTTCCGGCCGGTGCCCCGGCGGGCACGGATCCCGCTGGACGTGTGCACGATCGTCATGGCGGTCGCGGCCTGCCTGACGCTCGGCCAGTGGTGGCCCGCGCCCGTGGTGGTGGCCGTCGCGGTGCTGGCGGCGAGCGGGTACGGCTGGCTGCGGCCGGCGCCCGGGCTGCGGGCGGTCCGGGTCCACGAGGGCGGCCTGGTGCTGGTCGCGGCGGACGGCGACGAACGCCCGCTGCCGTGGAGCTCGTTGGAGGCCACCGAGTACTCCCCCGGTGGGCGGCACGGGGAGGGCGAACAGGGCCGGATCTGGCCGGCCGGCGCGAGCGAACCGCTGGTGCTGGATCACCTGCGCGGGCTGGGGCGGCTGTTCCGCGAGCTGGAGGAACGCCTCTCCCCAGGGCTCCGGGCCGCCCTGCACGAAACGCTGCGCACCGAGGGCAGCATCCGGTTCGCCCGGGGCCGGCTGACCGTCACGGCCGGCGGCCTGGTGCACCGGCCGCCGCATCCGCTCGCGGCGACGGAGGCCTACCGGTGGGCGGAGGTCGAGTCGGCCCGGGCCTCCGACCTCGGGGAGCTGGAGATCCGGACGCACTCGGTCGGCCTGCCGCTCACCCTCCCGGTGCCCAACGCCCGCGCGGCAGCGGACTTCCTGACCGAACTCCGGGCGGCGGCAGCCCCCTAGGGGTGCGACGGGCACGACCCGGAGGGGACCGGTCAGCCGCTGAGCCGACGTCAGCTCCACGGCTCGCGACCTACCGTCGCAGACATGAGCCGACTTCGTACCGCCGCCGCGGCAGCCCTGCTGCTCGCGCTGCCGTTGTCCGTCGCCGCTGCCGCCCCGGCCCTGGCCGCACCCGCGCCGCCCGCTTCCAGCCTCACCGCCGATGCCCCGGCCGGCACCCGGGCCGCCGTCCCCATCGAACTCCCGCACCCGACCGGGCCGTACGCGGTCGGACAGGAGGTCCTGCAACTGGTGGACCGGGACCGTCCGGACCCGTGGGTGCCCTCCGCCGGTCCGCGCCGGCTGATGGTCTCGATGTACTACCCCGCGCACGCCGGCACGGGCAGCCCGGCCCCGTACATGACCGACGGGGCGGCCCGAGCGCTGCTGGACGCGAAGCTGCCGGGCAACACCATCCCGACCGAGGCCTTGACCGGCACCCGGACCTGGGCGGAGTCCGGCGCACGCCCGCAGGGCGGCCACTACCCGCTGGTGGTGCTGTCCCCCGGCTTCACCATGCCGCGGACCTCGCTCACCGGCCTCGCCACGGACCTGACCAGCCGCGGCTACGTGGTCGCGCTGGTCGACCACACCTACGAGAACACCGGGACGACCTTCCCGGACGGGCAGACGCTGCCCTGTGTGATGTGCGGCCGGCCCAAGGACTGGGCGCAGGTGGACGAGAACCGGGCGAAGGACGTGTCCTTCGTCATCGACCGCCTGACCGACCGCCCGCACCCGGCCTGGCGCTACGCCCGCATGATCGACCGCGACCGGATCGGCATGGCCGGCCACTCGGCCGGTGGCGCGGCCACCGTCCCGGCCCTGCTCGCCGACGACCGGATCCGGGCCGGAGTGGACCTGGACGGCACGATGGACGTCCCGGTGCCCGCCTCCGGGATCGGTGGCAAGCCGTACCTGATGATGGGCCACCCGCTGGACGGCGGTGAGGACGGCTCCTGGACGGAGAGCTGGCCCAACCTCGACGGCTGGAAGCGCTGGCTGACCGTCGACGGCACCATCCACCCGAGCTTCACCGACTTCCCGGTGCTCCTCGAAGGCCTCGGCCTCCCCCAGGGGCCCGGGGCGACCATCGCGCCCGGGCGCGCCGTCGAGCTCACCCGCCGGTACGTCGGGGCCTTCTTCGACCTGCAGTTGAAGGGCATCGAGCAGCCGCTGCTGGACGGGCCGACCGCCGCCGACCCGGAGGTGCGGTTCCACTCCTGACGGCGGCGTCCGGGGCGAGGCCGTCGGCAGTCCGCCGACGGCCTCGTCCGCGTGCGGTGAGGAGGGGGCGGGGCGGCCGGTCCAGACGGGTGCGGCCGGGTGCATCCGGTCCAGACGGGTGCGGCCGGGTGCGGCCGGTTCAGGCGGGTGCGGCCGCCGAGGCGATGGGTTCGAGCAACGGGTGCGGGCGGACCAGGGCGCGGGAGACCGGGTCGTCACGGAGGCTGCCGCCGCGGGCGGGGTTGGGGCGCATGAGGACCCGGTCGGGCGGGACGGGTGCGCCGCCGCAGGCCGGGCAGGCGCCGACGAGGTCGAGGTCGGTGCCGCAGTCGGCGTGCGCGAAGAGGTGGTGCGGGCCGCCCTCGGTGGCGTGCCGGCCGCCCCAGCGGCTCAACTGGTAGAGCGGCCCCCAGAGTTCGAGGCCGGTGTCGGTGAGCAGGTAGCCGTGGCGCAGCGGCGTCTGCAGGTAGGGCTCCTTGCGCAGCACACCGGCCGCGACCAGGGCGTTGAGGCGGGCGGTGAGGACGGCGCGCGGGATGCCGAGGTGGGTGAGGAAGTCGTTGAAGCGCTGCACGCCGTAGAACGCGTCGCGGACGATCAGCAGGCTCCAGCGTTCGCCGACCACCTCCAGGGCGCGGGCCAGTGCGCAGTCCTGCAGTTCGTAGTCGGTTCCCAGGGCCATGGGCGTCAGCCTAGTCCACACCCCCTATGGGTTCAATGAACAGACTGATGGTGCTAGCGTGCGACGTGAGCCGAAGGTTCATTCACCAGACTCATAGCCGGGGACCCGCTGGTGGATCGCCGGTCCCGTCCCGGAGGGAACACCCCATGCCCCTCGCACCGACCACCTCGCCCCCCGACGGCCACGTCGCCCCCGCTCACCGCGTCCGGCCCGGTGCCACACTCGCGACCACCGCGGCCGCGACCGCGCTGACCACCGTGGCCTACACCGCCCCCACCGCCTCGCTCGCGGCCACCGCGCAGGCCGCCCACCTGGACGCCGCCGGCCGCACCTGGATCCTCACCGGCACCCTGGTCGGCATCTCGGCGTTACTGCTCACCGCCGGGAGCCTGGCCGACGACCACGGCCGCAAGCGGGTCTTCACCATCGGCGTGCTGCTCCTCGCCGCCGCCGAGGCACTGGCCGCACTGACGCCCGGCGGCGCCGTCTACCTGACCGCCCGGGTGCTCCTCGGCGTCGCCTCGGCGGCCGTCCTCGCCCCGGCGCTCGGCCTGATCAGCCACGCCCACCCGACCGGGCCGGAACGGATCCGGGCGCTGGGCGTCTGGGGCGCGGCCGTCGGCCTCGGGATCGCGGTCGGACCGGTCTACGGAGCGCTGGTCCAGCAGTGGGCCGGGTGGCGCGCGGTCAGCGCGGGGATCGCCGTGGCCTCGGCCGTCGTGGCCGCCTGCGCCGTCACCGCCCTCACCGAGTCACGGGCCGAGCGGCCGCGCGCGCTCGATCCGTACGGCGTGCTCGCGCTGGCCGCCGGAACGTCCCTGTTGATCGCGGGCCTGGCCGAGGGCCGCACCGGCTGGACGCAGCCGGTGGTGCCGGCCCTGCTGGTGAGCGGGGCGCTGCTGCTGGCGGCGTTCGCCGCGGTCGAGGCGAGGACGGCGGAGCCGATGCTGGACCTCGCGCTGTTCCGCAGCCCCGGCTTCCTCGCGGCCACCGGCGGGGCCCTGTTCACCGGACTGTCGCTGGTCGGCTTCATGAGTTACCTGCCCACCCTGCTGCAAGGCGTGCTCGGCCTGTCCGGGCCGGCCGCGGGCGGCGTGCTGGCGTTGTGGTCGGGCCTGTCGGTGGTGTCCGCACTGCAGGCCCGACGGCTGGCCGCGCACCTGTCGGCCACCGCGCAGGTCGCCCTCGGCCTGCTGGTCTGCGGAGTGGGCGAGCTGGGCTTGTACGGGCTCACCCCCGACTCGTCCTGGCTGCGGCCGGCACCGGGCCTCGCGGTCGCGGGCATCGGCAGCGGGGTGCTCAACGCGGCCCTGGCCCGGCTGGCGGTCGGCAGCGTCCCGGCGCACCGGGCGGCGATGGGCTCCGGCGCCAACAACACCGCCCGCTACCTGGGTTCGGCCCTCGGAGTGGCGGTCACGGTCGCCGTCACCGGCTCCGCCCGCCCGGGCGCACCGGGCCCCGACGCGGCGGCCCGCGCACTGGCAGCGGGTGCCGACCGGGCCGTCCTGGTCGCCGCCGCCCTCTGCCTGGCCGGCGCCCTGCTCGCCCTCGCCGCCCGCACCGCCGAACGCCGCGCGGCCGCTCGCCCTGAGACGGCGGCAGACGCGGAGGCAGCCGCGGAGGCGGAGGCGACAGGACCCTCCCGGAAGTCTGCGCCTACGCGGTGACACCGGAAGTCGACCCCCGGGACGACCGTGACCGGCCCCACCATGGCACCCCGGCCACCGCGCCGTTCCCGCCCTGGGCCGAGCGGCACCCGCGCAGGAAGGCGACCGCGCCGACGTCCCGGGCACCGCCCGCACGACCCGCACGGGCAGGGGAGTGACGCACGGGCGGACCGGAACACGTGCTCCGGCCCGGCGTTCCCAACCCCGGACCGCACCAAGGCGGGCGGCAGGCCGCCCCGCACGCGAGAAGTCGACGGGGTCGACTTCCTGCGCACCGAACGGGCAAGCCCGTGGAGACGAGAACCGGCAGACGACCCGACCGCCGGCCACCCGACCGGGCAAATCCCGGTGCCTCGCTGTGGCCGAGCGCAATCTTCCCGGGTCCGCCTGTCGCCGGTGGTGGGGGCGGTACCTGGAAGGTCGGTCCGGTCCTCCTCGGCAAGGGCGGTGCGGCACCCGCACAGGAAGTCGACCGGGCCGGCTTCTCGCGTGCCGGGTGCGCGGGAGCGCGGCAGCGGGCGGGCTGGGCGGAAGGCGTTGTCGTTCTGACGTGCGAGGATCCCGCGCATGAGCACCGTGGACGTGGCTTGGCCGGACGGGACCGACTCGGGGTTGTTCGTGCTGTGCCCGGAAGCGGCCGTCGAGAGGTGGGAGGGGTGCCAGGAGGCGCTGGTGGAGGCCGCTGCGGACTACGCGGCCGCCTACCCGGCGCCCGGGTACGGCGACGTGCTGGTGCTGGGCGGGGAACCGCTGCCGGTGGGGTGGCTGCCCGAGGAGCGGGTGTTCGTCCGGCCGCTGAGCGTGGAGTGTTCGGACGCTGTCCGGCCGCTGGTGCGCGAGGCGCTGCGGTCGGGTGTCCGGGAGGACGGGCCGGTGCTCGATCCGGCCGCTGGGCGGCACCTGCTCGTCGACGTGTTCCAGGACGGCGAGGAGGCCTTGGAGGGCGGCGAGTACCTGACGGTCGAGGTGCCGCCCGGGCACTACCTGGTCCAGTCGTTGGGGGCCGAGGCCGGGCGGTGGCCGGAGTTCCACCTGGAGCGCCTGCTGCCTCGGTGAGCGGCGCCGCCCGGGGCCGCGTGCGAAGATGGCAGGGCTGGTGGGAACGATCTCCGGACGCCTCTGGGACGGTTCTCTGGCCATGGTCGACGACAACTCGCAGCGCGCGGGGGAACCGCAGCAGGACGCCCTGCTGATGGTGCCGATCGCCACGGCGCTGATCGCGGCCGACGGGCGGATCCTGCACTGGAGCAGTGACGCCGAGGCACTGCTCGGTCACCGCGCGCAGGACGCGGTCGGGGCGAAGGCGGCCAAGCTGCTGACCACCGACGAGGGACGGCCCGAGGTCCTGCGGCTGTTCCAGCAGATCCTGGAGGGCCGCGCCTGGACCGGCGTGTTCCCGGTCCGCCACCGCGACGGGCACCTGGTGACCCTGGAGTTCCGCACCCACCCGATCCGTGGCCCCGGCGGTGAACCGCTGGTGCTGGCGGTCGCCTCCGAGGTGACCACGCTGCGCCGGATCCAGGCGGACCTGGCCGTCCTGGACGGGTTCTTCACCCAGTCCCCGGTCGGCATGGCCGTGTACGACACCGAGCTGCGCTTCATCCGGTTGAACGAGGCGCTGGCCCGGATCAACGGCCTCCCCACCGAGCAGCACCTGGGCCACCGGATCACCGAGTTGCTGCCCGGGATCAACGGCTCCGAGTCCGAGGCGGTGATGCGCCGGGTGCTGGAGAGCGGAGAGCCGGTGGTGGACACCCGCTCGCACGGCCGCACTCCGGGGGACCCGCAGCACGACCACGCCTGGTCCGCCTCCTACTTCCGGCTGGAGGACCGCAGCGGCCGGGTGCTCGGGGTGAGTTCGACCGTCGTCGACGTCACCGGCCGGTTCCGGGCCGACGCCCGGGCGGCCCGCGCCCAGGAGCGGCTCGCGCTGCTGGTCGACGCGACCGCCTCCATCGGCACCACGCTCGACCTGCGGCAGACCGCGCGCGAGCTGGCCGACGCGATGGTGCCCAGGGTCGCCGACATCAGCGGGGTGTTCGCGCTGGAGGCGCTGGTGGCCGGCCGCACCGTCGAGCCGCCCACGGCGGGCGCCCCACAGCTGGTGCGCCGGCTGGCACTGGCCACCGCCGACCCGCTCTACCCGGCCGACGCGCTGCCGGTGGACACCGTGTACGAGCTGCCCGCGGACTCCCCGTACGCCCGCGCCCTGAGCAGCGGGCGGACGGTGGTGATCCCGTCCTGGGAGCTGCCGATGCTCAGCAGCGGCATCAACGAGAGCCGCCGGCAGGCCTTCCTCGGCGACCGTCCGCGCTCGGTGCGGATCACCCCGCTGGTGGCGCGCGGCACCACGCTCGGCATGGTGGTGTACTCGCGGCGCGGCGAGCGCGAGTCCTTCGCGGAGGCGGACATCACGCTCGGCGACGAACTGTCCTCGCGGGCCGCCGTCGCGATCGACAACGCCCGGCTGTACCTGCGCCAGCACCAGACGGTCCTGGCCCGTCAGCAGGCGCTGCGCGAGGCGAAGGCCGCGCAGGAACGCCTGGCCCTGGTCAACGTGGCCTCCACCCGGATCGGCACCACACTCGATCTCGCCCAGACCGCGCAGGAGTTGGCCGAGGTGGCGACGCCCCGGCTGGCCGACACGGTGGTGGTGGAGGTGCTGGAGGAACTGGTCCGCGGCGAGCGCGAGGCCCGTGCGCCCGCGGACGGTTCGGCGCTGCTGCGGCGGATGGCCTTCCACTCGGTGCACGGCTCGACCCTGCAGCCGATCGCCCGCACCGGCAACGTGCACCGGTTCCGGCCCACTTCGCCGTACGCGTGGAGCCTGGCGCACCGCAAGCCGGTGCTGGTGCCGCGGATGGACGAGCAGGGCATGGCCTGGTTCGCCGACGACCCGGTGCGCACCGCCGCGGTCCGGGAGCAGAACGTGCGCTCGTTCATGGTGGTCCCGCTGATCGCGCGCGGCACCCCGGTCGGCGTCGCGGGCTTCTACCGGACCCTGGTGGAGCGCCCGTACGAGGACGACGACGTGGCGCTGGCCGGGGAGTTGGCGGTGCGGGCCGCCGTCTCCATCGACAACGCGCTGCTGTTCACCCGCGAGCGCGACGCGGCAGCCGCCCGGCAGCGGGCGCTGGACGAGGCCTGGGCCGCCCAGCAGCGGCTGTCGCTGCTGAACGAGGCCAGCAACCGGATCGGCACCACGCTCGATCTGCACCGCACGGCCCAGGAGTTGGTGGAGGTGGTGATCCCGCGCTTCGCCGACTTCGTCACCGTGGACCTGCGCGACGCGGTGCTCAGCGGCGAGGAGCCCGGGTCCGTCCCGGCCGAGGGCCGGGTCCTGATGCGGGCCGTGGCGGTCGGCGAGTCGGCCCAGGACGGCACCATGACGGAGGCCGCCGACCAGGTCGGCGAGACCTCGCACTCCGCCCAGTTGTACGCGCAGAGCCTGCGCACCCGCCGCTCGATCCTGGTGTCCGAGGTGAACGAGGCGGAGCTGCGCCGGATCGTCGCCTCCCCCGACCGGGTGCAGCCGGGGCTGGAAGCCGGGGTGCACTCGTACCTGATGGTGCCGCTGATGGCGCGCGGACACGTGCTGGGCGGCGCGGAGTTCGTCCGCACCCACAATCCGCTGCCGTTCGGCTCCGCGGACCGCTCGCTGGCCGAGGAACTGGCCGCCCGCACCGCGCTCGCGATCGACAACGGCCGGCTCTACCGCCGGGAGCGGGACACCGCGCTCATGCTGCAGCGCAGCCTGCTGCCGCAGGAGGTGCACCGCACCCTCGGTCTGGACATCGCCTACCGCTACCTGCCCAGCAGCGTGGTCAGCGAGGTCGGCGGCGACTGGTTCGACGTGGTACCGCTCTCCTCGGGGCGGGTCGCCCTGATCGTCGGCGACGTCATGGGCCACGGCATCCGGGCCGCCGCGACCATGGGCCAACTCCGCACGGCAGCGAGGACGTTGATCACTCTCGACCTGGATCCGGCCCGGGTCCTGCACCGGCTGGACGAAGCCACCACCGCCGTCGGCGAGGGCCAGTTCGCCACCTGCGTCTGTGTGGTCTACGACCCGGTGGACCGCCACTGCACCGCGGCCAGCGCCGGACACCTGCCGCCCGTGGTCGCCGACACCGAAGGGCGGGCGCACCTGATCGAGCTGCCGACCGGCACCCCGCTCGGGGTCGGTGGAGTCCCCTTCGAGAACGCCGAGTTCACCCTCCCCGAGGAGGGCATCCTGACGCTCTACACCGACGGACTGGTCGAGCGCCGGGGCCGCGACATCGACGAGGGACTGCGGCTGCTCTGCCACACGGTCGCCGACCGGCACCACTCGCTGGAGCAGACCTGCGACGCCGTCCTGGCCCGGCTCACCGGCCGCACCAGCGAGGACGACATCGCCGTCATCATGGCGCAGGTCCGCCCGTACGGCGCCGACCGGATCGCCACCCTCCCGCTCACCGGCGACCACGCGATGGTCGCGCACTCGCGTCGCTTCACCCGCGAGACCCTGGAGGCCTGGGGCCTCGGCGCGCTGGTCGACTGGGCCGAACTGCTCACCAGCGAGCTGATCACCAACGCCCTGGTGCACGCCGGGTCCCCCACCCAGCTGCGGCTGTTCTGCAACCGGGTGCTCACCGTCGAGGTCGCCGACCGGGAGACCGAGACGCCCCGGATCCGGCGCGCCCGCACCGAGGACGAGGGCGGCCGGGGCATCCACCTGGTCAACGAGCTCGCGCACCGCTGGGGCAGCCGCCGGACCGACGGCGGCAAGGTGGTCTGGTTCGAGCTGGAACTGCCCCCGGGGGCCCCACCCACTGCATGAACAACGGACGGTTGTCGGGCCGCCGCGCCGGTTGTTGGCCCGGCGGACCGCCCCGGCGGTTACCTGGTGCCACGGCGGGACAGCCCCGACCGGACGGACCAGAGGAGCCACCGTGAACCACCCCGACGCCCGCACCGTCGTCACCGACTACGTCAACCTCATCGCGGCCGGCGAACGCGAGTCCGCGATCGCCCTGTTCGCCGAGGACGCCACCTGGACCTACCCCGGCCACCTCCCCATCTCCCGCACCTGGCAGGGCAAGCAGGAGATCTTCGGCGACTTCCTCGGCCGGATCGGCGACTACTTCGCCCCCGACGGCCTGCCCGTCATCACCCTCACCCACGTCCTCGCCGACGGCCCGCAGGCGGTCGCCGAGTGGACCACCGTCGGCAGGGCCGCCAACGGCGAACCGTACGAGAACCACTGCCTGGGCGTCTTCACCGTCGAGAACGGCCGCATCACCGCCGTCCGCGAGTACCTGGACACCGACCACGTCGCCCGCACCCTGCTGGCCTGACCGGCGGGGCAGCGGGCCGGCGGGGCCGCGGGCCCGCGGACGGACGGGCCGGCGGGGCAGCGGGACAGCGGGACAGCGGGGCAGCAGGCCGACTCTCGGGCAGGCGGACGGACGGGCCGGCGGGAGACGCGGCGCGGGCCGACGCCGCGCTCAGTCCGGCAGCAGGAGGTTGACGTCGCCGAACTCGTGCCACAGGTAGCGGTGTCGCACCGCGGCGCGGTAGCAGGCCGTGAGGAGGGGGCGGCCGGCGACGGCGGCGAGCATCAGGAGGTGGGAGGCGCGGGGCTCGTGCCAGCCGGTGAGCAGGCCGTCGACGGCGCGGACACCGCGTTCGGGGGTGATGACCAACTCCGTCCAGCCGTCGGCCTCCCGGAGGGTGCCGTCCGGATCGGCGGCCGACTCCAGGGCGCGGACCACGGTGGTGCCGACGGCGATCACCCGGCCGCCGCCGGCCCGGACGTGGCCGGCCAGGCGGGCGGTGGCGGCGGGGACGTGGAAGCGCTCGGCGTACGGGGCCTCGTGCGCCTCGGGCGAGGCCACCCCGGTGTGCAGGGTGACCGGCGCGACGAGCACGCCCCGGCCCGCCAGCCGGGCCACCACCTCGGCGCTGAACGGGCGGGCCGCGCTGGGCATTTCACTGCTACCGGGGACGGTCGCGAACACCGTCTGGTAGGCGTCGATCGGCCAGTCACGGTCCACGTAGCCGTACCGGATCGCCCGGCCGTGCTCCGCCAGGTAGGGCAACAGGTCTGCGGGCAGGGTGAGTTCGGCGTACCAGAGGCGGGCGGTGAAGGCCCGGGTCAGTACCGCCGCACCGTCGGCGGGCAGGGCGACCCGCAGCCCCGCGCGGGCCGGGGACTCCGCCGGCGGGTAGTACGCCGCCGCCTCCCCGGGGACGACGCGGCGCAGCTCGACCAGGTGGGAGCCGTACCGGTCCGGCTGGGCGGAGGAGAGGTGCAGCGCGACAGGCGTGCCGTCGGGCAGTCGGCCGGGCAGCGCGGCGGGGAGGGTGGCCGAGTTGTTGACCACCAGGAGGTCCCCCGGGCGCAGCACTTCGGGCAGGTCGGTGAAGCGGCGGTGCTCGACGCCGCCGGTGGCGCGTCGGCCGACCAGCATCCGGACGTCGTCCCGGGCCGCGCCGCGGGCCTCCGCCGGTGCGCGGGCGGAGAGTTCGGGCGGAACGGTGAGGTCGAGGCCGAGGTCGGCGGGTGCGGTCATCGGTCACCCGCGTCCGTGGCCTGGGCCGCCGGGGCCGCCGGGGCGATCTGCGCGGCCAGGTCCTCGGCCAGGTAGCGGCCGGACGGGGTGCGGTCGCGGACCAGGCCGAGCAGGACCGGCACCACCTCCTCGGGGAGCGGCTCGCCGGAGATGTCCTCGCCCGGGCCGGCCTCCTGGAGCATCCGGGTGCGCATGCTGCCCGGGTCGACGGCCCAGACCCGCAACTCCGGCTCCTCCTGGGCGAGGACGGCGGTCGCGAGGTCGAGCGCGGCCTTGCTGGCGCCGTAGCCGCCCCAACCGGCGTAGGGCACCACGGCGGCGTCGGAGCTGATGTTGAGGACGGCGCCGGCGTGCCCGCGCAACTGGGGCAGGACGAGCTGGGTGAGGGCGATCGGGGCGAGTGCGTTGACCTCGAAGGTCTCCAGCAGGTCCGGCAGCGGGTGGTCGGCCAGGCGGGGCAGCGGCCGGGAGCCGGGGGCGGGCGCGCCGTTGAGCGTGCCGGCGTTGTTGACCAGCAGGCTCGCCCCGCCGAGCCGCTCGGCGGCTTCGGCCAGGTGCGCGCGGTGGTCGTCGTCGACGACGCTGCCGGGCAGGGCGACGACCTTGGTGACGGCGGCCAGGTCCGCCTCGGCGGCGGCGAGGGCGGCGGCGCCCCGGGCGGTGATCACCAGCTGCCAGCCGTCGGCGGCGAGGGCGCGCGCGAGGGCCAGGCCGAGGCCCCGGGAGGCGCCGGTGACCAGGGCGACGGGGGCGGTGTGCGGTGCGGCGGTGCGCTGTGCTGCGTTCATGCCGCAACGATCCCGCCGCCGGGCGGGCGGCGGATCGGCCCCCGGGACCGGGACCGGGTCGGACGTTCGCCCTAGATCGACGGAACGTCCTAGGACCTCCTCGTCCACCGGTCGGGTCCTGGCCTACGGGCCGGATACCGGCGACGACGGCGACGGCGACGGCGACCCCCGACGCCCGACGCCCGGGCGGCGAACGGGATCGGACGGTGACCGCGATCCTGCCGACGGCCCGCCCGTCCAGGAGCCGACGGACGGCCTGCAACCCCGTCGGTGACCCGGTCCGGCCGACCGGCCGACGGGCGTACCGACCTACCGGCCCGCGGGCCCACGGGCCCACCGGCCTGACCGCCCCACGGGCCTACGGCCGGGGCCGGGACCCGCCGCCGGAGCCCTCGGACCAGCCCTGCGGATCGGTCCACGCGGCCAGGGTGCGACGGCTCTCGAAGCGGCGTTCGCGGCCGGTCAGCGGATCGGTGAACTCGACCACCGTGGCGAGCAGTTGCAGCGGGCGGCGGAAGTCGTCCGGGGCCGGCTCGGTGAGGACCACCGGGTACACCGGGTCGCCGAGGATCGGCAGTCCGAGGCCGCTCATGTGCAGCCGCAGCTGGTGGGTGCGGCCGCTCAGCGGGAGCAGCCGGTAGCGGGCGAGGCCGTCGCGCGGCTCCAGCAGCTCGATCCGGCTCTCGCTGTTCGGCGGCGCGTCCAGCTCCTGCGCCGCGATCACCCCGCGCTCCTTGACGATGTGGCTGCGCACGGTGCGCGGCAGGCTCAGCTCCGGGTCGTACGGGGCGATCGCCTGGTACTCCTTGCGCACCAGGCGGTCGCGGAACAGCGTCTGGTAGGCGCCGCGCTCCTCCGGGCGCACGATGAACATGGCCAGGCCGGCGGTCAGCCGGTCGAGGCGGTGCGCGGGGCTGAGCTCGGGCAGGCCGAGGGTGTGCCGCAGCCGGGAGAGCGCGGTCTCGGTGACGTGCCTGCCGCGCGGGGTGGTGGCCAGGAAGTGCGGCTTGTCGACGATCACCAGGTGCTCGTCGCGGTGCAGCACGACCAGGTCGAACGGGACCGGGACCTCCACCGGGAGGTCGCGGTGGAACCACAGGTGCGCGCCGGGGCGGAACGGTTCGTCCGGGGCGACCGGGCCGTGCTCGCCGACGATCTCGCCGTCGCGCAGCGCCGCGTCGATCCGCTCGGCCGGAACGGCGGGCAGTCGCTCGACCAGGTGCTCCCGCACGGTCGGCCAGGGGCCTTCGAGCGGCAGCCGGAGGTGCACCGGTTCCACGCCGAGGCGCTGCGGGAGGGGGGAGGCCGGTCGGCGGCTCTTGCGTCTCATCTCCCGGCCCAGCGTAGTGCGCGCCCCGGCCGGGCCCGCGCCCGAGGTGCGGCCCCCGCCGGGGCCGTCCCCGGGGCCGGCCGGTGCCGACGCCCGGGACCGGCTCGGGGTGCCGGCCCGGGCCCCGTCGAGGTGCCGCCCCGGAGCGGGGCGGGGAGAGTGGACCGGTGGCCCTCGCTCCGCCGGGGGCCTGCGGCCATCCGCCGGGCACCACCTGTCGGAGGCCCGTCGGCTCATCCGACGCACCACTGGAGGACGCGTGACCGCCGACGGCCCGGACGGGGTGCCACCGCTGCACCTGCCCCGACGGACCCGGATGCTGCTGTACGGCTCGCTCCTGCTGCTGGTCGCCGCCGTGGTGGCCGCACTGGCCATCGGCCCGGGGACCACCCTGGCCCCGCTGCTCGCGGTGGCCCCGGTGCTCGCCGGGGCGACCACCCGGCGGGCCCGGGTGCCGCTGCTGGTCGGTGCGGCGGCGCTGCTCACGGTCGGGCTGCTGGAGTCGGCCAACGCGCAGCTGCCGCTCTCCGTCCGGATCAGCGTGCCGGTCACCGTACTGGCCTCGACGCTGGCCAGCTCGGCCAGCGTGGTGCTGGTGGCGGCCCGCGAGCGGGAGCTGTTCCAGGTCCGCACGGTGGCCGAGGCCGCACAGCGGGCCCTGCTACGGCCCCCACCGGAGCGGATCGGACCACTGCGGGTCGCGGTGCGCTACGTCGCGGCAGCAGCCGAGGCCCGGATCGGCGGCGACCTGTACGCCGTGGTCGAGACCCGCTTCGGAGTACGGATCCTCCTCGGCGACGTCCAAGGACACGGGCTCCCCGCCGTGGAGACCGCCGCGGACGTCCTCGGAGTGTTCCGCGAAGCCGCCCGCACCGAACCCGACCCGGGCCGGCTCGCCCAGCGACTGGACGCGGCACTCACCGCCCGCCCGGACGCGGACCGCTTCGCCACCGCGCTGCTTCTCGACGTGCCCCCGGACCGGGGCCCGGTCCGGGTCGTCAACTGCGGCCACCCGGCCCCACTGCTCCGCCGCTCCGGCCGCGTCAGCGAACTGGAACCACCGTTCCCGGCACCCCCACTGGGCCTGCTCGGACTGACCGACGACGAGTACCCCACACGACACTTCGACCCCGAACCCGGCGACCTGCTGCTCCTGCACACCGACGGCGTGTCGGAGGCGCGGGACGCCGGGGGGGCGGTTCTACCCGCTGGCGCAGCGGCTGCCCCACCTGCACGGCGGCAGCCCGGCGGACGTGCTGGACGCGGTGCTGGCGGACGTCGGCGGCTGGGTCGGGAACGCCGGGCTGGCCGACGACGCGGCGGTGCTGGCGGTGCGCTGGGAGCCGTGACGGGCAGCCCGGCGGGGGCTCGGCGAGGGCTCGGCGGGAGCCGTCCCGGGGCGGGGCGCCCTCGGCCGCCCGGGTCGAATTGTCAGTGGCCTGTGCAAGGCTCGGTGCACGGTCGGCGGGGAGCCGGTCGCCGGAGCACGGTCGACGATCGACGACGGGACGGGTGTCATGGGGTTCAGGGCTGAGGGATCGTTCGAGGTGACGGCGTTCGAGCCGGTGGACACGGAGGAGCGCGAGGGCGCGGCCTTCGGGCGGATCCGGATCGCCAAGACCTTCACGGGCGGGCTGAGCGGCACGAGCGAGGTACGGATGATCTCCGTCGGCGGCCCGTCCGGCGCCCCGGCGTCGTACGTCGCGGTGGAGCACGTCACGGGTGTACTGGACGGGCGCACCGGATCGTTCGTGCTGCAGCACGCGGCCTGGGACACCACCGGCACGACGATACGCGTGGTGCCGGGCACGGGGGCGGGCGAGCTGGTCGGGATCACCGGCGAGTTCCACCTGACCGTCGACGCGTCCGGTGCCCACACCTTCGTCCTGGAGTACGAGCTGGGCTGACGCCCCCGCGGCGCACCTCCTCCGGCCCACGGGCCGCTCCCGACCTGACGGCCCGCGCCCGGCACCTGACGGCCCGTGCCCGACGGCTCACGCCCCGCGGGCTCCGTCACCTCGACGGCCGTGTGCCGCGTGGGCCGGGCGCTCGGCGGCGCTGTCACGATGATGCGATCAGTGCACGATCGACATCGGAGGGTGACGCATGCCCGGCACGGCGGTGGATCGTACGACGACGGTGGTCACGGCGTCGGCAACGGAGGCGTCGACGGTCGAGGAGGTGCTCGGCCGGCTGCGGGAGATCGGGGCGGGGCTGCCCCCGGCCGACGGGGTGGCGGTCTTCAACCGGCTCTACTGCGACGTCACGGAGGCGGTCCGCGACCGGCTCGACGGCGGCTGCTTCGCCGACCCGTCGGCGATGGCCGAGCTGGACGTGGTGTTCGCCGGGCGGTACCTGCGGGCCGTGGCCGCCGACGCGGCCGGGCAGGAGCCGCCCGCCTGCTGGCGGCCGCTGTTCGCGCTGCGCGCCCGCCCGGGGGTGCACCCGCTGCAGTTCGCGTTGGCCGGGATGAACGCCCACATCCAGCACGACCTGCCGCTGGCCGTCGTGGACACCTGCCGCCGCCGGGGCTGCGAACCGGCCGGGATCGAGGAGGACTACCACCGGATCAACGGAGTGCTGGCCGAGGTGGAGACGGCCGTCCGGGAGCGGCTGATGCCCGGGCCCGACCTGCTGGAGCGCGCCGAACCGCTCACCCACCTGCTCGGCACCTGGTCCGTCGGGGCCGCCCGTGAGACGGCCTGGTCCGCCGTCCGGGCGCTCTGGGAGCTGCGGCACCTGCCGGGCGCGGCCCGGGCCTTCGCCGCTGCGCTGGACGGTTCGGTGGGACTGCTGGGGCGCGCCCTGCTGATCCCGCTCGGACCCGACGACGGACCGGACGGCGGACCGAACGGCGGACCGGGGCACCGCCGGGGCGACCGTCGGGACGACGGACCGGGCGCCGGCCCCCGGACGGCACCGGCCGGCCGGCTCCCCGAAGCGAGGAACCGGCCGACCGGTGAATCCGCCGGAGCGGGCGATCAGGCCCAGCTGGAGTGCAGCGGCTTGCCCTCGGCATAGCCGGCCGCGCTCTGGACGCCCACGATCGCCTTCTCGCGGAACTCCTCCAGGCTGCTGGCGCCCGCGTAGGTGCAGGAGCTGCGCACGCCGGCGATGATCGAGTCGATCAGGTCCTCGACGCCCGGGCGGGCCGGGTCGATGAACATCCGGGAGTGCGAGATGCCCTCCTCGAACAGCGCCTTGCGGGCCCGGTCGTACGAGGAGTCCTGGACGGTGCGGTTGCTCACCGCGCGCGCCGAGGCCATGCCGAAGCTCTCCTTGTACTGGCGGCCGTCGGCGGCGGTCTGGAGGTCGCCCGGGGACTCGTAGGTCCCGGCGAACCACGAGCCGATCATCACGTTGGAGGCGCCGGCGGCCAGCGCCATCGCCACGTCGCGCGGGTGCCGCACGCCGCCGTCGGCCCACACGTGCTTGCCGAGCCGGCGCGCCTCGGCGGCGCACTCCAGGACGGCGGAGAACTGGGGGCGGCCGACGCCGGTCATCATCCGGGTGGTGCACATGGCGCCGGGGCCGACCCCGACCTTGAGGATGTCGGCGCCCGCCTCGACGAGGTCGCGGACACCGTCGGCGGCGACCACGTTGCCGGCCACGATCGGGATCTGCGGGTCCAGGCCGCGGACCGCGCGCAGCGCGCTGATCATGGACTCCTGGTGGCCGTGCGCGGTGTCCACCACGAGCACGTCGGCGCCGGCCTCGATCAGGGCCTTGGCCTTGCCCGCGACGTCGCCGTTGATGCCGACGGTGGCGGCGATCCGCAGCTTGCCGGCCGCGTCCACGGCGGGGGTGTAGAGGGTGGCGCGCAGCGCGCCCTTGCGGGTGAGGATGCCGACCAGGCGGCCCTCGGCGTCGACCACCGGGGCGAGCTTGCGGTGCGCCTCGGTGAGCTTCTCGAAGGCGGCGCGCGGCTCGACGCCCTCGTCCAGCAGCAGCAGGTCGCGGGACATGATGTCGGCGAGGCTGGTGAAGCGGTCCACGCCCTGGCAGTCGGAGTCGGTGACCACGCCGACCGGCTTGCCGTCCTCGACGACCACGAGGGCGCCGTGCGCGCGCTTGGGGAGCAGCGAGAGCGCCTCGGCGACGGTGGCGCCCGGGGCGAGGGTGATCGGGGTGTCGTACACCAGGTGCCGCTGCTTGACCCAGGAGACGACCTCGGCGATGACCTCGGTGGGGATGTCCTGCGGGATGGCGACCAGGCCGCCGCGGCGGGCGACGGTCTCGGCCATCCGGCGGCCGGCGATGGCGGTCATGTTGGCCACGACCAGCGGGATGGTGGTGCCGGTGCCGTCGTTCGACGAGAGGTCCACGCCCTGCCGGGAGCCCACGGCGGAACGGCTGGGGACCATGAAGACGTCGTCGTACGTAAGGTCGTACGAGGGCTTGAGGTCGTTCAGGAAGCGCATGAAGGGGGCTCTCTGGCTGGGAGAAATTACACCTCGGGTGCGGTTGCGGCGATGCCGTCGGGGCGCACTCGGGCGCCCTGCACCCAGCATTCGATTCTCCGGGAGGGCGGGGGCAAAAGCCAGTTCGAGCAGCATTGCTGGGGCTGTACACAAACCGTGATCAATGCTCCGCGCGTAGACATGGAGGATCCTCCAAAGCCCTCCTCCGACGTCGGCTTTTCGCCCCGGCCCGGACCGCTCCCGTAGCATTCACGCGGTAATGGGCGAGGCGAACGGGAAAGCGGCAGCAAGCGTGGGCAACGGGCAGACGGACATCGAGCAGGGCCAGGACGAGGGGACCGAGGAGGAGATCGACTACGGACCCGGCCTCGACCCCGAGCGACTGAGGCTCTGCCTGGAGGTGATCGCCGAGCTCGACGAGCTGCACGTCGACCACCCGGACGCGATCACCGTCCGCCAGGCCGTGGGCGGCATATTCCGCACCCTCAAGCAGCGCCGCCGCCAGGAGACCCGGGCCCGCAAGACCGCCAACGACCGCGCGGTCACCGCCCGCACCGCCACCGGCGCGCCCACCCGCATCGACGACGAGACGGCCGGGGCCTTCGGCCTGACCACCGTCACCACCACCGAGATCGCCGGGATCCTGGAGCGGCCGCGCTCCTGCTACACCTGCAAGCAGCGGTACGTCGAGGTCGACGCCTTCTACCACAACCTGTGCCAGAACTGCGCGGTGCTCAACCGGTCCCGCCGGGACGCCCGCGCCGACCTCACCGGCAAGCGCGCGCTGCTCACCGGCGGCCGCGCCAAGATCGGGATGTACATCGCGCTGATGCTGCTGCGCGACGGCGCCCACACCACCATCACCACCCGCTTCCCCAACGACGCGATCCGCCGCTTCACGGCGATGCCGGACAGCGCCGACTGGATCCACCGCCTCAAGGTCATCGGCATCGACCTGCGCGACCCGGCCCAGGTGATGGCGCTCGCCGACGAGGTCGCCGCCGACGGCCCGCTGGACATCCTGATCAACAACGCCGCGCAGACCGTGCGCCGCCCGCCGGAGTCCTACCGCGAGCTGGTCAACGCCGAGTCCGCCCCGCTGCCGGCCGGCGAGCTGCCGCAGTCCACCACCATCGGCCGCTTCGGCAGCGGCAGCGTCGACCTGCCCGCGCTCCCCCACCAGGCGGGCGGCGACGAACAGCGGCTGGCCGCCGAGGACGTCACCTCGCTCGCCCTGGTCACCGGCTCCGCCACGCCCGCCCGGATCGCGGCCGGCACCGCGATCGACGCCGGCGGCCTGGTGCCCGACCTCGCGCCCACCAACAGCTGGGTGCAGACCGTCAACGAGGTCGGCCCGGTCGAGCTGCTGGAGGTGCAGCTCTGCAACTCCACCGCGCCGTTCATCCTGATCAGCCGGCTGCGCCCGGCGATGGCCGCCTCGGCGTCCCGCCGCAAGTACGTGGTCAACGTCTCCGCGATGGAGGGCGTGTTCCAGCGCGGCTACAAGGGCGCCGGCCACCCGCACACCAACATGGCCAAGGCCGCGCTCAACATGCTCACCCGCACCAGCGCGCAGGAGATGTTCGAGGCCGACGGCATCCTGATGACCGCCGTCGACACCGGCTGGATCACCGACGAGCGGCCGCACCCGGACAAGATGCGCCTCGCCGACGAGGGCTTCCACGCCCCGCTCGACCTGGTCGACGGCGCGGCCCGCGTCTACGACCCGATCGTGCGCGGCGAGCAGGGCGAGGACCTGTACGGCTGCTTCCTCAAGGACTACGAGCGCGGCAACTGGTAAGCACTTCCCGCAACCACCCAAAGGAGACGGCGAGTTGACCACCGCACCGCAGGCCGGGACCACCGCGCCGCTGCTCGGCGCCGGGATCATCGTGCCCACCGGGGACGGCCGGGTGCTGGTCGGCCGGCGCACCACCGCCGGCGAGCCGCCCACCTGGAGCCTGCCGGGCGGCAAGGTCGACCCCGGTGAGTCCTTCGAGCAGACCGCGGCCCGCGAACTCGCGGAGGAGACCGGCATCGTGCTGCCGGCCGAGGGGATGCGGGTGCTCGCCGTACACCTCGACCACGAGCTCGGCCGGCCGCGGCTGACCGCCGCCGTCCTCGCGCCGCCGAGCCTGGCGGAGGCGGTGGTCACCGAGCCGCACGCCTGCGCCGGCTGGGAGCGCTTCGCGGTGGACGAGCTGCCGGAGCCGATGTTCTACCCGTCCGCACTGGTCCTCGGCAGCTGGCTGCCCGGTCCGGACGGCGTACGGCGGGACGGGACGCACGGCTACCCCGTCGCCCGCTGAGGACGCACGGACGGCCCGGCGCCCACTCGGGGCGCCGGGCCGGTGCTCGACTGACCGACGGTGCTCAGCCGTTGCGGGCCGCCTCCGGCCCGGTGATCCGCCGCAGCAGCGGCAGCGTCGAGGCGATGATCCCGAGCGAGGCGGCCAGCCCGAAGGCCGTCAGCCCGTAGTACGTGAGGCCCGGGGACACCAGGCCGTAGTGCATCTGGGATTCGAGGAACATCGCCGCCGCGGCGAAGCCCGTCCCGATCGCGAGCGCCGACACCACCAGCAGCGGCAGCGCGCTCTCCAGTCCGACCACCCACCGCAGCAGGCGCAGCGGCGCCCCGGTCAGCCGCAGCATCGCGAACGGGCGGCGGCGGTCGGAGAGTCCTGCCACCACGCTCACCGCGAGGCTGCAGCCCGCGATCGGCAGGGTGGTCAGCAGGACGACGTCGGCGAGCTGACGCCAGCCCTGGAGCTTCTTCTGCCCCTCGGAGCTCCAGTCCTCGGCCATCCTGGCCAGGTACGACGGGAACTCCTCGGCGAAGAGGGTCCGCAGCTGTTCCTTGGCCGCCGGGGAGTCGTCGGTCGTCGCGTAGATGATGAACACCGGGAGGCGGGCGACCTCGTCGGCGGGGACCGGCGCCGACGGCCACTCCTTGTCGGGGTGCGCCTGGAGGTCGAGGACGCCGTTCCGGTCAACGGCCGCCACGGTGGCGCCGGGGGCGCAGTGGCCGACGACGGGGATCTGCGCCAGCTCCGAGCAGCGCACGAGGGCGGGCACGATCCGTTCCCTGCCGTCCTGGGACGCGCCGATCCCGGCCGGGTTGTCGTGCAGCAGCGCCATCCCCTCGAAGCCGGGGACGGCCCGGGCCCGGGCCACCACCCCGTCGGGCACCGCGGGGATCAGCACCGGCTTCTCCGGGCCGAGCAGCGGGGTGTCCACGACCGCCTTGCGGACCTCCGGAGCGCCGTTGAGCGTGCTCCGGTTCGCCTCGATGGTGCTCATGATGCTCAGCGTCGCGGTGGTCACGAACAGGGCCAGCACCAGACCGGCGACCGAGCGGAACCCGGCCCGCGGGTCGTCCCCCAGCCGGCGCATCGCGATCAGCGCGGCCGGGCGGTGGGTATGCCGGGCCACCGCCCGGGCGGCCGCCGCGGTGAGCCACGGACCGGCGATCACCAGGCCGAACATCACCAGGACGAAGCCGGTCAGGTAGGCCGCCGACTGGGCGTCGGTGGTCGCCGGGTGGTTGAC
>NZ_JBHWCL010000002.1:0-50829 GCF_042735125.1 Kitasatospora sp. NPDC059599
CCCCGGTGTAGCGGGCCAGCGCGCCGACGATCCGTGCGGACTCGATCCGCCAGACGGCCTCGACGGCCCGCCGCGCCGGTTCGGCGACCGGCGGGCCGTCGGCGGCCCCGGACGTCACAGCTGGCCGGTCCGCTCGCGCCACGCCCGCTCCTTGATGATCCACTCGTTGTCCTGCGGGAACTCCTCGATTCCGGGCACCCGGCGGACCTCGCACTTCGAGCCGGGGACCGCCGGGAGCCGCTTGGCCCACTCGACGGCCTCCTCCTTGGTGGCGACGTCGATCAGGTAGAAGCCGCCGAACAGTTCCTTCGTCTCACCGTACGGCCCGTCGGTGACCACCGGGGTCTCCCCGCCGAAGTCGACCACGACGCCCTGCGACGGGTCGTCCAGCCCCTCGGCGGCGACGAGCACGCCCGCCCGGATCAGCTCCTCGTTGAAGCGGCCCACCGTTTCGAGCATGTCCTCGAAGGGCGTCTCCATCATCTTCGCGACGGACTCGTCCGTGCCCCGCATGATCAGCATGTACTTCGCCATGGTCGGTCTCCTTGTCCGGGGGGGTCGTTCCTCGACCCTCTCAGTCCCAGGTCGAACGGCGCAGCCGCGGATCGACACGGTCGAGCGACCCGGGTGAGATTTTTTCGGATTCCTTCCCCGACGGGCGCTCCCGGCCCCCGTACGGGGAGGCGGCGGGGGCGGGAGCGCCCGTCGAGCGGCGGAGGGCTGGTGCAGGCCGGGCGCGGACCGGGCGCGCGTGTCAGCCGTACGTGTCAGCCGCGGAAGGCGGCGGTGCCGGCGGGGGTGCCGAGACCGGTGGGGCCGTCGTAGCCGGGGCCGGCGGTGCAGAAGTAGGCCGGGCTGCAGGATCCGTTGGTGCCGGTGGTGACGTCGTTGAGCGCGCCGGGGTGGGCGTAGGGGAAGGAGGCGGGGTTCGAGCCGGCGCTGGGGGTGCCCGCGTCGGCGTAGACGCCGGTGATGATCGGGGTGGCGGCGCTGGTGCCCCCGAAGGTGCTCCAGCCGTTCCGCTGGTAGCTGTCGTAGACGGCCAGGCCGTGGCCGGGGTCGGCGGCGGCGGAGACGTCGGTGGCCATCCGGTGGTGGCAGCCGGTGTCCTTCTGCCACGCGGGTTTGGCCTCGTAGGCGGAGCAGCCGGAGCCGGTGCCCTCGCCGGGTTTCGTGTTCCAGGCGCTCTCGCTCCAGCCGCGGCTGTTGCCGGCCCGGACGAGGGAGGTGCCGCCGACGGAGGTGGCGTAGGGGGAACTGGAGGGGTAGCCGACGCCCCAGGAGTAGTCCCAGTCTCCGCTGCCGGCGACCATGGCGATGCCGGGGTGGTCGTAGTAGTCCTTGTCGTAGGTGGGGTCGTCGGCGGATTCCTTGAAGATGTAGCTGTTGGAGACGAACTTCGCGCCGAGGGCGACGGCCCGGTTGACGGCGGCGCCGATGTCCGAGATCTTCGCGCTGTTCGCCTCGACCAGGATGATCTTCGCGTTCGGGGCGGTGGCGGAGACCAGGTCGAGGTCGAGGGAGTCCTCGGCGCCCTGGTTGGCGCTCGCGGGGGAGGGCAGCGGGCTGGTCCGGCCGTCGGAGTCGACCTTGCGGAAGCAGCCGTTGTCGGTGCTGCAGGCGGGCAGGCCGTACTGCTGGCGGTAGGTGGCGAGGTCGCTCTCGGCGTCGGGGTCGTCGTAGGCGTCGATGACGGCGATGGTCTGGCCGGAGCCTCCGTCGGACGGCAGGCGGTAGGCGGACCGGAGGTCGGCGGGCCCGTAACCGGCGGGGGCGGCCGATCCCTTGGCGACGGCCGGTCCGGTGGGGGTGTCGGCTTCCAGGACGTCGCAGCCTGCGGTGGTCTCGGTGGGGGCGGCGCACAGCTGGTGCCAGGGCCGGTGGGTGGCGGCGGACGGCACGGCGTGGGCGACGGGGGAGGTGGCGAGGGTGGTCAGGGCCAGGGCGGCGGCGGACCACAGGGCCCGGCGGGGGGTGCGGTGGCGCGGGTGGCGGTCGGTGGGGGTGCGGTGGCGCGGGGTCCGGTGGTGGGGGGTCATCGTCGGTTCCTCACTGGTCGGTTGGGCGGGGCCGCGGGGATCAGGAGTGCTTCCAGGTGTCGGTGAAGGAGTCGCCGCCGCCGGACAGCGGGCCGGGCACGGCCTCGGTGACGCCGTTGCGGGCCATGGTCACGGTGGCCGCCGAAGCGGCGGCCAGGGTGCGGCCGTCGACCGCGGCGTGGGTGAAGGTGACGCTGCCGAAGTCCGCCAGCGGCTGGCGGGAGCCGTTGCGGTTGGGGGCTTCGGCGATCACTTCGGCGCTGCCGTTGGTGGCGCCGCCGTAGCGGGGGAAGGACTTGGTCTCGGTCCAGCCGAGGGTTTCGTCGGTGAGCCGGGCGGTGTAGGTGTCCTGGGCGTGGTCGTAGGTGACGGAGGCGGTCATGGTGTCGCCCGGCCGCACGGCGTCGCGGTAGGGGGACTCCGGGTCCGGGTAGTTCTCCCACCAGGCGAAGTAGCGGGGCGTGGCGTTGACGGCGGTGCACTCGGCCTGGGTGCCGGTCTGTTCGACGGTGCTGGTGCCCTGGCCGTCGAGGCCGACCCAGACGGACACCGCGCCGACGGCTGCGCAGGTGATCCGGGGCTGGGTCCAGGTCGCGCTGACGGAGTGGTGGGTCGAGCCGGTGGCCGCGTAGCCGGACCAGTTACCGGAGGTGATGCCGGAGGTGATGCCGGAGGTGATGCCGGAGGTGATGCCGGCGCGGGAGGCGGCGGGCGTCCTCGCGGGGGTGGAGGCGGCGGAGGTGTCCGCAGGGGTGGAGCCGGCGGCCGCCGCGGCGGCCGGCGGTGCGCAGAGCATCAGTGCGCAGGCGGCGGCGAGGGAGCGGGCGTAGGAACGGGGGCGGGCGTAGGAACGGGGGCGGGTGCGTGCCGTGGCGCGACGGGGCATGAGGGGGCTCCTCGGGAGGGGGGAGGGGCCGGCCCCGAGGGGGGCGGGCCGTGATGGGACGAGAGTGTCGTCCGGCACCGCAGAAGTGGTCAACGCCTCTGGAATTCCTGGTGGTTGACGGTTCGAACCAGCCTCCCGAGGGCCGCCCGCAGGGCCGCTGAGCTGCGGCGCGGGGTGCGCCCCGGCCCGCGGGGCGGGCAATTCTGTGGATTCGCCAGTCGAGTGGCCCGAAGGCCCCGGGACGGAGCAGCCGCACTGGGGAATCCACAGAATTGGCCGCCGCTGCGGGACCGCGATCCGGCCGTCGGCCCGTCACCGCAGGCCTGCGGCATCCACACAGTTGACGGCCGCTTGACAGCAGGAACTCACCAGCTGCTCAGGGGTGTTGACGCCCCATCGGTGCTGCGGGACGGTCGACCCCTGCCGACGGCCCGGCGCGCCGCACCCGGTGGGTCCGCCGTCCGCACCACACCCCCAACCCCCACCCCCCTCCCCGGAGACAGGCATGCCCTTCCCCACAGCCCGTTCCCGCACCACGCTCGTCCTGGCCGCGGCGGTGGCCGGCGCGACCGCGGCCGCCGCGCTCACGGCCGGTACCACCGCCTCGGCCGCCGCCACCCTCCCCGCGCCCGACCACATCGTCGTGGTGATGCTGGAGAACCACGCCTACGGGCAGATCATCGGCAGCTCCGACGCCCCCTTCCTCAACTCGCTCGCCACCGGAGGCGCCCTGCTCAAGGCCTCGTACGGGATCACCCACCCCAGCCAGCCGAACTACTTCGCGGTGTTCTCCGGCAGCACCCAGGGAATCACCGACGACTCCTGCTACTCCCCCGGCTTCAGCAAGGCGCCCAACCTGGCGACCGAGCTGAGCGCGGCCGGAAAGAGCTGGGGCAGCTACAGCGAAGCCCTGCCCAGCCAGGGGTCCACCACCTGCAGCAGCGGCGACTACGCCCGCAAGCACGCCCCCTGGGTGGGCTTCGGCAACGTCCCCGGCTCCACCGCGCACACCTTCGCGCAGTTCCCCTCGGACTACGGCAAGCTGCCCAAGGTCTCCTTCGTCATCCCCGACCTCTGCAGCGACATGCACAACTGCTCGGTGGGCACCGGGGACTCCTGGCTGAAGAACAAGCTGGGCGGCTACGCCTCCTGGGCCAGGAGCCACAACAGCCTGCTGGTCGTCACCTACGACGAGGACGACCGCAACAGCGGCAACCACATCCCCACCCTGATCTACGGGCAGCCCGCCAGGGCGGGTGCCACCAGCAGCACCTCGTACAACCACTACGACCTGCTGCACACCCTGGAGGACCTGGCCGGCACCGGCGCGCACGCCGGCAAGTCCGCCTCGGCCACCGACATCACCGGCGTCTGGAACTGACCGTGTACCTCGCGGACAGCCGTCACACCCCGGCGTCCGACGCCGCCCCGGCCCGACGGCCGGGGCGGCCCGCTCGGATCGCCACCACCGTGCTGGCGCTCGGGACCGTCAGCCTCGTCACGGACATCTCCTCCGAGATGGTCACCGCCGTACTCCCGCTCTACCTGGTCACCACCATGGCCGTGTCCCCCCTGGGGTTCGGCGTCCTGGACGGCGTGTACAACGGCGCGACCGTCGTGGTCCGGCTGCTCGGCGGGCTGCTCGCCGACCGGCCCGGCCACCGGCCCGGCGGGTACGGCACCGACGGGCACGGCACAGAGGGGCACGGCACCGACGGCCACGGCGCCCACGGCCACGGGCACGGCACCGACGGCCACGACACCCACGGCCACGGGCGGCACAAGGCCGTCGCGGCCGCCGGGTACGGGCTGTCGGCGCTGTGCAAACCGGCACTGCTGCTCGCCCGCACCACACCGGTGCTCGGCCTGGTCCTCGCCGTGGACCGGGCCGGCAAGGGGCTGCGCACCGCCCCGCGCGACGCGCTGATCTCCCTGTCCACCCCGCCCGAGCGCCGCGCCCGCGCGTTCGGCGTGCACCGGGCGATGGACACCGCCGGGGCGCTGGCCGGACCGCTGCTGGCCTTCCTGATCCTGCGCGCCGCCCCCGGCGGCTACCACGCGGTCTTCACGGTCAGCGCCTGCGTCGCGGCGCTCGGCGTCCTGGTCCTCGTCCTGTGCGTGCCCGCCCGCCCCGGTGGCACGGTCGGCGGCGTGCTCCCGCTGCCGGCCGGACGGCCCGTCGCCCGGCTGCTGCGCCTGCCCGGCCTGCGCCGGGTCTGCCTGTGCGCGGCCCTGCTCGGACTCGCCACCCTCAGCGACTCCTTCGTCTACCTGTTCGCCCAGCGGCGCCTGGGCCTGCCGGCGGGCTGGTTCCCGCTGCTGCCGCTCGGCACGGCCGCGGTCTACCTGCTGCTCGCGGTCCCGCTGGGCACGGCCGGTGACCGGTACGGCCGGCGGCGGGTGTTCGTCCTGGGGCACCTGGCCCTGCTGTCCGGGTACGCCGTCCTGCTGCTGCGCCCGGCCGGCGGGCTGCCGGTCGCCGCGGTCGTCCTCACCCTGCACGGCGTGTTCTACGCGGCGACCGACGGGATGCTCGCGGCCGCCACGGCCGCCGTCGTGCCCGCGGCGCGGCAGGGGGCCGGCCTGGCGCTGGTGGGCACGGGCCAGGCCGCCGGCCGCTTCGGCTGCTCGCTGGCGGTGGGGGTGCTGTGGGCGCGGTGGGGGGACGGCGCGGCACTGGCGGCGATGACGGCCGCGCTGGCCGGGGCGGTGGCCGTGGCGGCGTGCGTGCTGCGGCCGGGCCCGGCGCGCGGGGAGGAGGCCGCGTGAGCGGCGGACGCAGGTTCCTGGTCCTGCTCGCGGCGGTCGCGCTGCTCGCGGCGACCGGCACGCTGGCGGTGCTGCACGCCGCCGGGCAGGCCCGCGGCGCCCGGGCGGACGGGCCGCCGGTGCGGGCCGGGACGGTGACGCTCGGCGCCCAGCCGGACGGCCCCCGCCTGGTGTTCCGCAGCATGACCTGGGGCCCCGACCGCGACGAGCTGGCCTCCGTCCCGCTCGGGCAGCCGGACGACACCCGCACCGCGGCGTCCGCCCCCACCTGTCTGCGCTTCCACGCGGCGGCGGGCACCGGGATCTGCCTGCAGGCGGTGCACGGGCTGGTCCAGGACGGCTACCGCGCCGTGGTCCTGGACGCGGCCCTGCACGAGGTGCGGCACTACGACCTGGCCGGGATCCCGACCCGGGCCCGGGTGTCGCCCTCGGGACACCTGGTGGCGTGGACGGTCTTCCTCAGCGGGGACTCCTACGCCGGCGGCTCCTTCTCCACCCGCACCTCCGTCCTGGACACCCGCACCTGGACGCTCCAGGAGAACCTGGAGGACGACGCCGTCACCCTCGACGGCGCGCCCTACCGCTCCCCGGACGTCAACGTCTGGGGCGTGACCTTCGCCGACGACGAACGGTTCTACGCCACCGTGGCCACCGGCGGCCGCACCTACCTGGCCGCCGGCGACGTCACCCGCCGCACGCTCACCACCGTGCACGGCAACGTCGAGTGCCCCTCGCTGTCCCCCGACGGCACCCGGATCGCGTACAAGAAGCGCGTGCCCGGCCTGCCCGACGACGCGCCCTGGCGGCTGTACGTGCTGGACCTGCGGACCATGGCGGAGAGCGCGACCGCCGAGCAGCGCGACGTCGACGACCAGGCGCTGTGGCTGGACGGGCGGACCCTCGCGTACGCGCTGCCGAGCGACGACGGCACCGACGTGTGGAGCGTCCCGGCCGACGGCTCCGGGGCGCCCGCCCTGCTGGTGCGCGCCGCCCTGGCACCGGCCGTCGTCCGCTGACACCATCCGTCGACACACCTGACGGATCGTCACCAACCCTTCGGCGGGCCGTCGGCACGAGCGGCGGCCCGCCGAAGGGCGCTCCCGGCCGGGGTGGTCAGCCGGCCCGCGGCGGCACCGGCGCGAGGTCCTCGTTCCACTCCCAGGACAGCCCGTAGATACCGGGGGTGACGTCCGGGAACACGGCACAGGCGTGGCCGGCCGGGGAGACCCTCAGCTGCTCGTCACTGGACGGCGGCGCGTCGTGCTGCGGGCGCCAGAGCGCGGCACACCCGGCCGGGAGGTCCGCCGGGTCGAAGCGCGCCCGCAGGACCAGGTTCTTCCCGGGGAAGCGCACCATGCGCTGGTAGCGGGTGGCGACCTGCTCCGAGGGATAGGCGTAGCTGTACTCGACGACCGTGCACTGCCCCGGCCCGAGCACCAGATCGAGGAGTAACTCCGCTGCGGCCAGGCCGCGTTCGCGGTCCACCCGGCGCCGCCCGAGTCGGCAGCCGACCAGGCCGGAGAGACCGAGGTCGGCGCCCGCGGACATCTCGGGCTTGGCCTGGGTGAGCAGGATCAGCCGGTCGGCGCCCGCGGCCAGGGCGCGGACCACCTGCACGACGTCCACCCGGCGCTCCTCCCGCCGCGCGCCGATGTGCACGTCGACCCGGGTGTGCAGGGTTTCCACCCGGGCGTTGGTGCGCGGGTCGAGGTCGGCCAGGACGCCCTCCACCGCCGGATCACCGAAGGTGCTGGCGTAGTCGAGCGAACCGGGGACGTGTTCCACCCAGCGTCCGCGCGGGCGGCGCGGGCCGAGCAGGACGACCAGTTCGTCCCGGTGCAGGCCCAGCACCTCCTCCAGCACCCGCACCGCCGCCAGCGAGTCGGGCCGTTCGGGTCTGCTGCGGCCGCGCTGCCAGTAGCTCAGGCTGGAGACGCTGACCTGGACACCGCGGCGGTCGAGACGGCGCTGGATCCCCTCCAGGCTCAGCCCGCTGTCGCGGATCGCCGTGCGCAGCGCGAGGTCGAACGGCCCGGTGCGCAGGGCCTGGAGGAGTTCGGGGCGGCGCGCGGGGCCGACGGGCCGAAAGGGTGGACCGGGCACGGTGTCCTCACTCTCCCCGGGGACCGCTGCCGGGCGGCGGTCGTACCGGCGGAGTCCCACGATGGCAGCGAAATCTACCGCCGGAGGGCGCCGCGGGAGCCCCTGATCGCAGATCCTTCACCTCCTCCGCCCGGCCGGGGGCGCCGACCGCCCCGGGGTACGTCCCCGCGGCGGTCGGTCGCCGTCAGCGGCGGCCGTCAGGGCCGGGCGGGCGCCGTCACGGCCGGGCGGGCGCCGGATCCTGGACGCGCCCCTGCAGTTGCCTGGACAGCTCCGCGACGCAGGCCGCGAGCTGCCCGGTCGTCAGCTGCCCCGGATCACCACCGCACCCGCCCGTCGGGGCCGACGCGCCGGGTGCCGGGGCCGGGGTCGCGGTCGGTGCCGGTGCTGGTGCCGGTGCCGGTGCCGGTGCCGGTGCCGGCTGGCCGCCGCCGGGCGGGGTGATGCTGCCGTTCAGCGACACCAGGTTGGGCGTCACCGTGGCATCGCCCGACAGGTCGATGTAGTCCTGGGTCTGCCCGTTGAAGTCCACGAAGCCGCGCCACATGTCCCGGCCGAACGGGACGAGTTCCTGCAGCGCGCCGCCCTGCCCGGCGCTGATGGTGATCGAGGTCTGCTGCGCCATGTACGACACCATCCGGCCGGCCAGCACGTCCAGGTTCACCGACGGGGCGTCGTCGCGGCGCACGTACACGTGCAGTTCGTTGAGGCCGCCGCCGGCCCGGTCGGCCTGCAGCACGGCGTACCCGACCACCAGCTGCGAGGAGCTCTCCCGCGGTACCAGCGGCGTCACGTAGTACAGGTGGCCGTCGGCCTTCGAGCGGAGCAGGAACTCACCCGGGTTGCCGGCGTTGGTCGCCGCCGAGGTGTGGTCGTAGCCGAAACCGCGGTCGTCCTTGGCGCCGCGCCCGCCGAGCCACTGCACCTCGTGGATCTGGTCCCGGACGACCGAGGCCGGGTACACGGCGCCGGGCAGTTCACCCGGGGCGACCTCCGCCCGGTACGTGACGGCCGGCCGGCCGTCGGGCGAGCCGCGCAGGACCAGCACCCCGGCCGGTTCCAGCACGGTGCGCTGCCGCCAGCCGATCTGCCGCGCCACCGAGACCACCACCACCGGCCGGGCGGTGCGGGGGTCGGCACCGTCGCAGTAGCCCCAGATGTCCTGGTCGCTGTAGACCAGTTCGGGGAACCGCTCGGCGAGCAGGTTGCGCAGGCTGACCGCCCCCGAACCGGCGAAGGCCCGGCCGAACGCGTGGTCGCCGCGGAACGCGCAGGTGGCCACCGAGTTCGAGCGGCCGTCCCAGACGGCGACGCCCTCCATCGGCTGCTCGCCGGAACCGTCCAGGACGGCCGTCCACACGCCGCCGCCCCGCGAGGCGTCGGGCAGGTAGTGCAGGCTGTGCCCCATCAGGTGGACACCGGAGGTCAGGCCGGCGCTGTCGGTGAGGGCCTTGGTCGCCGCCGCGTACGAGGCGGTGCGCGCCTCGAAGTCGAAGTCCGGCATCGGCGCGGTCTTCACGCAGGCCGGCACGTCCGCGGTGCCCACCAGGTCGCAGCGGACGCCGTCCCCCGGGCGGGAGTGCTCGGTCACCGGCAGCACCGAACGCGGCGTGCCCGCACCGCCCTCCGGGACGTCGAGCACGGTCGCCGCCGCGTAGAAACGGCCCGCGTCCTTGTCGTCGTCCCACAACCCGGTGCCCACCCGCACCAGCGAACCGACCACCGCCAGCACCGTCACCACCAGCGCCAGGCGCACCCACCGGCCGCCGAACCCGGCCCCGGACTCCCCCGCGACGTACACCACCGCGCCCACCGTGCCGCACAGGCCGACCGCGGCCCAGATCCAGAACAGCGGCGTCGCGTCCAGGACACCGCCGTGCGGGAACAACTCCTGCTGGAGCAGCAGCACGTAGCTCTGGTCCTGCTGCCCGAAGCCACCGAACGCGAAGTGCTTGACCAGCCACACCACGACCGCGACCAGCGGCATCCACAGCCACCAGACGGCCAGCGCCACCAGCCCGTTCCGCACCACGCTCCGACGGACGTCACGCTCCGTCATCCGCGCCCCCTCTCCTCCGCCTACCGGCCGCTCCCCGCCGCGCGCTCCCCGCCGCGCGCTCCCCGCGCACGGCCCCGCCCCGGAGGCGGGCTCCGATGCTACGCGCCGGGCGACCCCGCCGGCCGGGAATACGCACACCCCAACCACCAACCAGGGAAAGGTCCTTGACGTCGGCGGGGGTACGGAACGGCGAGCCCGGGGCGGAGCGGGCACGCCGTCCGGAGGTCGCCGGACCGGATCCGCTCCTCGTCCGGCTCCACGGCGAAGACGCCCGGCCTCCGGACGCACTCCTCGCCCGGCACGCCGTCACCGCCGACGGCCGTCCAGCCGGTGAGGACCCGCTGCGGGCTCCGCGCGACCGTCGGGTTGCCACGGCCCGGCAGGAGGTCGGCCGGTGGGCCGCGCCGGTCGTGGTCGGCAAGCGGGAGGCCTCGCCGGTCGTGGTCGGCGAGCGGGAGGTGCAGGTGTGTACGACGGGCCCACGGCAGGCCCACGACGGGCGCACCCACCGGCCCGGCGACGGGGACCGGCCGGGCGACCGGGCGTGCGTAGAACCGGCACCGGACCGGTGACGGGGCGCCGTCCGTCCGACGGCGCCCGGGTGGGAGCAGGCCTCGGCCCCCGGTCAGTGCCGGCGCCGGGCCCGACGCCCGCCGGCGGGCCTGCCGGACCGGGCCGGGCCGGCGCCGTCCGACCGCTCGTCCACCGGGTCCGGCGGCGTCCCCTCCGGGCGCAACGCCAGGCCCACACCGACGGCGGCCGCGACCAGGCCCAGCACCGCGAGGGGGCGGGACCACTCGCCCGCCCCGGTGGCGGCGAAGGCCGGCAGCAGGACCAGCAGCGCGGCGGTGAGCGCGGCACCCGCGGCGGCGGGGCGGATGTTCGGGCGCCGGGGGCCGAGCGCGTCGAGCAGCAGCAGGTGCGCCGCGAGCAGGACGGTCACCGCGAGCGCCCGCCACCAGGGCGGCTCGCCGAGGGCGGCGAGCAGGACGGATCCTGCGGCGAGGAGGGTGGTGCGGGCGGCGGACAGGTGCCTCAGCCAGGCCGGCGAGACCGGGCCGTCCGGTGCGGGGACGGCGGCCCAGAGGGCGCCGACCGCGACCGGCAGCAGGCAGACGGGCCCGAACCGGTCGGTGAGCGTCCCGGCTCCGGTGCCCGCCGCGGCGAGGGCGAGGGCGGTACCGGTGCCGCGCAGGGCGGCGCGTTCGAGGCGCGGGCCCCAGCCGGTGGGGCGGGCCGTGCGGAGGCGGCGGGCCGGGGCGGCGAGCCCGCGATCGGGTTCGCCCGGTGTGCGGTCCGGGGCGGCGAGCGTGCGGTTCGGGGCGGTGAGCGTGCGGTCCGGGGCGGCGAGCGTGCGGTTCGGGGCGACAAGCGTGCGGTCCGGTGGTCCCGGCTCGGTGGCGGTCATCCGGCGGCTCCCGTGATCCGGCGGCGCAGCAGCGGCGCGAGCGCCAGGTCCAGGGTCTCCCCGGGCGTGTGGCGGACCACGGGGACGCCCCGGCCGCGCAGGGTGGCGCGCATGGCCTCGCGTTCCGCGCGCCACAGGCGCAGCGCGAGGACGTCGGTCCCGTCGCCGGGGCGGGCCGCCGGTTCGCCGACCGGGATCTCCACCACGACGAGCGGGTTGCCGCGTTCGCGGACCCGGCCGAGCACGTCGAGGACGCGCTGGTCGGCGAGCGGGGTGAACGCGTAGACGAGGGCGTGACCGGGCAGGGCGGCGAGCGGCAGGGGCGGGAGGGGGCCGCGCGCGGGCCGGTCCTGACGGACCTCCAGCACGCTCTCCACCATGCGGTAGAGCTGCCGTTCCCCGGTGGAGGCGGTGAGCAGGCGCAGGCGCCCGCCGACCGCGAGGAGGCCGATCCGGTCGTGCCGGCGCAGGTAGGCGCGGGTGAGGCCGGTGGCGGCGCGCAGGGTCTCGTCCAGGCTGCGCCGTCCGGTGGCGGCGTCGAGGTAGTCGGCGAGCGTGTCGAGCAGGACGACGGCGTCGGCGGCGCGTTCGGCGGCGAACTGGTTGATCTGGACGGCGTCGCGGCGGGTCGTGGACGGCCAGTGGATCCGCCGCTGCCGTTCGCCGGGCACGTGCGGGCGGACGCCGATGACCTCGATGCCGGTGCCCTCGTGCGCGGTGGTGTGCTCGCCGATCCGTTCGGGCAGGCGGACCGGGATCGGGGTGAGCCGGGCGGCGTCGGGGACGGGGAAGACGTCGACGGTGCCGAGGTCGGCGCGGACGGTGCGAAGGGCCAGGCCGCGGGCGTCCGGCACGTCGAGGTCGACGACGCCCAGGTGCCGGCGGCCCCAGCTGTCGGCGCGCAGGACGAGGTCGACGCCGGTCGGGGTGACGGTCAGCGCGTCCAGGGCGAGGCCGGGGCCGAGTGCCACGGCGGGCTCGGGCGGGCCGGTCCGGCCGTCGTGGTGCACGGTGACGTGGACGGTGACGGGCTCGCCCTCGAAGCAGCGCTGCGGCCGGGCGGTGCTCTCGGCGGACAGCCGGGTGGGGCGGCTGCCCGCGGGGGCCGCCAGGGCGAGCAGGACGGCCGCGAAGGCGGCCGGGGCGAGCAGCCAGGCGTGTCCGGTGGCCAGGGCGGCGAGGGCCGCGACGGTGGCCACGGTGAGCAGGCGCAGGGTCTGCTCGGCGGGCCGCCAGTGCGGTGACGGCGGGCTGTCGGGCAGGCCGGCGGCGGTGGCGCGGACGCTGCGGGCGACGGCCAGGGCCCGGGCGCGGCGGGCGAGCCGGTCCGTGCCCTCGCCGGACGGGGCCTGCGCGGGGGACGGGCCGGCGTCCGGGGTGCGGTTCACAGCGCCTCCGCGCGGGCCGGCGTCCGGGGTGCGGTTCACAGCGCCTCCGCGCGGGCCGGCGTCCGGGGTGCGGTTCACAGCGCCTCCGCGCGGGGCAGCGTCCGCGGCGCGGGGACGGAGGCGATCAGCCGCGCCAGCACGTCGTCCGCCTCGATCCGGCGCACCCACAGTTCCGGCTTGAGCGTGATGCGGTGGGCCAGGGCCGGGCCGGCGAGCGCCTTGACGTCCTCCGGGGTCAGGTAGTCGCGGCCCTCCAGCATGGCGTGGGCGCGGGCCAGTTGGATCAGCGCCAGGCCGCCGCGCGGCGAGGCGCCGACCTGGATCTGCTGGTCGTTGCGGGTGGCGTCGACGAGGGCGATGACGTACTCGACCAGGTCGTCGTCGACCTCGACCCGTTCCACCGCGGCCCGCATGGCGAGCAGTTCCGCGGGCCCGGCCACCGTCCGCAGCACCGGCTCGGGGGCCGCCCGGTCGATCCTGGCGCGCAGCATCGCCGCCTCCGTGGCGGTGGGGAGGTAGCCCATGCGCACGCGCAGCAGGAAGCGGTCGAGCTGGGCCTCGGGCAGGGCGTAGGTGCCCTCGTACTCGATCGGGTTGGCGGTGGCGATGACGAGGAAGGGGTCCGGCAGGCGGCGGGTGGCGCCGTCGACGGAGACCTGGCTCTCGGCCATCGCCTCCAGGAGGGCGGCCTGGGTCTTGGGCGGGGTCCGGTTGATCTCGTCGGCCAGCAACAGCTGGGTGAACAGCGGGCCGGGCCGGAACACCATCTCGCCGGTGTTGCGGTCGTAGAAGGGCGCGCCGGTGACGTCCGAGGGCAGCAGGTCGGGGGTGAACTGGATCCGGCGGAAGTCCAGGCCGAGGGTGGTCGCGAACGAGCGGGCGAGCAGGGTCTTCCCGAGCCCGGGCAGGTCCTCGATCAGGACGTGTCCGCCCGCGAGGGCGCCGAGCATGACGAGGCGCAGTGCCTCGGGCTTGCCGACCACGGCCCGTTCGATCTCCGTGATCACCGCGCGGGCCCGCTCGCCGGCCTGCTGCGGCGTCAGCGGCGGCAAGGTCAGCGGCGGGGTCGCGGGGACGGCCTCCGGCGCACCCGGGACGGCAGGGTCTGCCGACGCGGCCGGGTCGGCCGGGCCGACCGCGGGCTGGGCGGAGTCGTGGACGCTGGTGGAAAGGTCGGACATGACGCTCCTGCGGAAACGATGCGGTCGGTGGTGGGAGGCGTGGCGGACCCGGGCTCCGGAGGCGCCGGCCCCCGGGTCCGGAGGGTCAGAGCGAGTCGAGCCGGTCGACGAGTTCGCTCAGGACCGCCGCCGGGAAGGCACCGGCCGGGGCCGGCGCCAACGGGTCGATCCACGGCCACAGTCGGGGCCCGAGCAGGTCGGCAGCCCGGTCACGGTCGACCGACAGGTCCACGCCGTGGACCTCCGCCAGCCGCACCGTGTACAGCCGTTGGAGGCGGAAGCGCAGCGGCGCGGCGTCGCCGTCCGGGTCGAGGCCCTGGCGGACCGTCCAGCGCCAGTCGCCGAGGCCCGGCTCGTACGCCTCCATCTGCCGCGCCCGGCTGCGCAGGGTGCGGGCACCGGTTCCCGCCCCGGCCACCCGGCGGGCGACGAGCAGACCGGTGGCCGTCAGCAGGACGACGCCGGCCCCCGCCCCGGGCCACCCGCCGACCAGGCCGAACAGCACCTCGGCGAGGACGGCGGGCACGGCCAGCTCGATCAGGCTGTGCCGCACCGACCCCGGCCGGGCGAGCTCCCGCTCCGTCCCGTCCGCGGACCTGTCCGCCGACCCGTCGGAGCCGTCCACCGGCCCGTGGTGTCGCGGTGTCGCGCTGCTCACCGGCGTCCTCCCCCCGTCTGCGCCGCGGCGTCCGCCGGGGGTGCGGTGTCCTCCTGGGGTGCCGCGTCCGCGAGCCCGGCGGCGATGGCGTCCAGGGCCGTACGGGCCCGGCGCACGTGGCCGTCGTCCATCGGGTGGGTCGAGTACCGGGCCTCCCGGAACAGCGCGGTGAGTTCCCGGGCCCCGGTGGCGTCGATCCGGCCGTCCGACAGCGCGCGGCGCAGCAGCTCCGTCGGGCTCTCCCAGGCGTGCCGGGGCAGGCCGGAGGCGGCCAGCGAGTCCTCCATCGCCGCGTAGCAGGCGATCACCGCCGCCCGGGCGTCCGCTCCCCTGAGGGCCCGGCGGCCGGAGTCGACGGCCTCGGCGAGGGCGGCCTCGGCGCTCGCGGGCGCGGGGGCGGGCAGCACCTCGGGCACCTCCGGGAGCCGGGCGCGCCGGCGCAGCCGGAGCACGAGGACGACGACGAACACCACCAGCGCCGCTGCCGCCAGGGCGATCAGCGCCGCGAGCAGCACGCCGGGCGCCTCGGCCACGGTCGGCACCGGTGGCGGAGCCGGCGGGACGGTCTCGGGGGCGAGGGTGACCGGCGGACGATTCGGGTGCGGCAGGTCGGGCGGTCCGGAGACCCGGCTGCGCAGGACCAGCAGCAGGAGCGGCACCGCGACGGCGGCCGCCGGCAGCAGGAGCATCGCCGCCTCCCGCAGGCGCTCGGCCCGGGGCGTCGGCCCGTCGAGGTGGCGGACCTCCTCGCGGAAACGCACCGCGAACCGGCCGACCAGCACCGCCCAGCCGAGCCCGATCAGCACCACGACCCCGGTGCCGGTCACCGGCCCGGCAGCCGCCGTGCCCAGGAGTCCGCCCCCGGGTCGCAGCGCCGCGGCGGCGAGCAGCAGGCCGACGACGACCAGCAGCACTCCCACCGGCCGACCGACCCGCCCGCGCGTACGCGACGGCGACCCACCGCTCATGCGAACCCCCCGGCTCCCCCGCGTGCGACAGCACGCGAACTGCAGCGTCGCACACCGACCGTCACGGTGTCACCTGCCGCCCCGTGCGTCCCCGGCGCCCCACGGAACCTCCGGCGGCGCTCCCCGGGCCGCGGCGCCCGCGCGGCCACCGGCAACGCCGTCACCGGCCGCACCGCCAACGACCACGCCGCCGACGGGACCGGCAGGCGACGGGAGCGGCAGCCGACCGCCGACCCGCCTGCCCCGACGGCGGGTTCGCCGTTCTCCGCCGACCGTCGCGGCCCGGCCCGGCCGGTGCACAACCGGTGCGCACGTCACCGTTCCCCCGTCGAGCCGTGCCGGCCGCCCGGCGCGAACGCCGTGGAGGCCCTCACCGCCGGGTGAGGGCCTCCATCGGACGGTTCTCCGGTCGGCGGTTCAGCGGTGCCGGCGGGCGTAACCGGGCGAGACCAGTGCGATCAACACCGCCGCCACGCCGACCTGCAGCGCGTGCCGGATCCAGTCGATGCCGCCGGTGTGACGCACACCCAGGTAGGAGGCCGCGGCGTTGCCGAGCACCGCGCCGGCGGCGCCGACGAGGACGGTCAGCCACAGCGGCACCGGCTGACGGCCCGGCAGGACGAGCTTCGCCAGCAGACCCACCACCAGACCCGCGATCACGGCCCACAGGATCGTCACGACGTTCTCCCCTCGTTCGGTCTTCGGTCCGACTCGGACGCCCACCGTGTGCCCCCACTCCGGGACTTCATGCCCGGCCCCGCGACCGCGCCGTGCGGGCTTCGCCGAACTCGGCGCCGGGTCGCGCGGGCTTCCGCCGAACCCGGGTGTTTGGCCTGCCGGATCGGGGTGAGAAGAGGGCCGGGTGGGCAACGAGCCGCCCGGACGGCGTCCCTCCCCCGCCTGGTTCGCCGTCCGGGCCCGTCCCGCCACTGCTCAGAGCCCGGCCACCGTGTCGACGCTCCACCGGCGGCCGGGCGGAGCCGGGGCTCACGGACGGACCGTCAGTCCGTCCAGGGTGAGGTCCAGGAGGCGTTCGGCCCGCTCCCGCTGGTCGGGTCTGGCCGAGGTGACGGCGATGCCTTCGAGGGCGGCGCCCATGTCGGCGGGGCTGATGTCGGTGCGGATCGCGCCGACGGCCGCGCAGGCGTCCATCAGCTCGGCGAGGGCCCGGCGGATCATGTCCCGGCTGTCGCCGTGCGGGTTGTTGCCCGCCGCGGTGACGGCGCGCAGCACGTCGGCCATCCCGGATTTGGCGGCGACGTAGTCGAGGAAGAGCCGGGTCCAGGCGTGCAGGGCCTCGTAGGGCGGTCTCGCGGCGAGCAGTCCGGGGACGGCCGCGCACAGCTGGGCCACCTCGTTGCGGTAGACCGCCTCGACGAGGGCCTCCCGGGTGGGGAAGTTGCGGTAGAGGGTGGCGCTGCCGACGCCCGCCGCTTTCGCGATGTGCTCCAGGCGGGCGTCGAGGCCTTCCTCGGTGTACACGCGCACCGCGGCCGCGAGGATCTTCTCCCGGTTGCGCTGTGCGTCGGCGCGCAGCGGGCGCTGGGTGCTGCCGTCGGTCACGTGTCGTCCCTTCCTGTCCGGTCTGTCGGCTGTCGGCTGTCGGCTGTCGGCTGTCGGCTGTCGGCTGTCGGCTGTCGGCCGATTTTCCGACCGATGGCGGGTCGATTGCCAAGCGGGGAGTTCCCCACTTACTCTTCGGAGAGGTAAGCGGAGGAGTCCCCACTTACCTGCGTGGCCGCCTGCGGCCATCCACCCAGGGAAAGGAAGTGGCCCGTGTCGGGAATCGAAGGCAAGGTCGTGGCGATCACCGGCGCCAGCAGCGGCATCGGAGCGGCGACGGCCCTCCACCTCGCCGCGCAGGGAGCGCACCTCGTACTCGGCGCCCGCCGCCGGGAGCGGCTGGACGCGGTGGTCACCGAGATCACCGCACGGGGCGGCAGCGCCGTCGGCGCCGTCGTCGACGTGACGCGTCGCGAGGACCTGCGGCGCCTGACGGACACCGCGCTCGACCGGTACGGCCGGCTCGACGTGCTGGTCTCCAACGCCGGCACCATGGCCGTCTCCCCGTTCGACGAACTGCGCCAGGACGACTGGGACGCCATGGTCGCCACCCACATCACCGGCCTGCTGAACGGGATCGCGGCCGCACTGCCCGTCTTCCGGGAGCAACGCTCCGGCCACTTCGTCACCATCGCCTCCACCGCCGCCTACGTCGTCAAGTCCCCGCAGGCCGTCTACGCGGCGACCAAGACGGCCGTGAAGGTCCTGACCGAGGGCCTGCGGCAGGAAGCGGGCCCCGACCTGCGCGTCACCCTCGTCTCACCCGGCTTCACCGACACCGAGGGCGTCGGCAAGGGAGTCGGCCCCGACGTGGCGGCGGCGCTCGCCCGGCAGCGCGAGGAGATCGCCATGCCGCCCTCCGCCGTGGCCGCCGCGATCGGCTACGCCATCGACCAGCCCGAGGGCATCGACGTCAGCGAGATCGTCGTCCGGCCCACGGCACAGGCCTGACACCGCGTCCGGAAGTCCGCCGCACCCCACCCGCCCGGGCCGCCGTCGGCTCCCCATCAGCGCTGGGGGCGCGTGCGGGGGCCGTGGTCGGCCCCGGGTTCCGCTCATCGTCGCGTGACGGTCACCTGGACGGTCTCCTGCCCGGGAGCGGCGACGAGTCGGAGCAGCCGGGCGTCAGGGGCGGACACGACGTCGGCGCCCCGGCTCTCGACCCGGTAGCCGTCGGGGTAGTCGCCCTGCGGCAGGAAGACCTCGGTGCGCGCTCCGGGGGCGAACGGCTGACCGGAATCGGCACGGCGGGCGCCGTACCGGAGGGTGAACGTCCCGGTCGTGCCGTCGTAGTTCCACTGCTGCGGGGTACCGGCGACCGCGCGCGGATACGGCCGGACGACCGCCGGGTCCATCAGGTTCGGGCCGGTCGGCGGCTCCTGGGGGTGACCGGGTGTCTGGTCCTGCGGCCGGGACCAGAACATCCAGGACAGCATGGCGCCGTCGAAGCGGTCGGCGAGGCGGGTCAGCCTCGCCGCGTCCTCGGTCGCACCGAACTCGGTCAGCAGGCCGACGACGCCGTCGGCGGCGGCGCGGTCCGTCCCGTTGGGCACACAGGTGTCGACCGGGCCGAAGCAGTAGTCGTGGAAGCTCATCCCCGCGTTCGGATCGCCGGTGGGGTTCGGCATCCAGTCCGGTGTCCCGAAGTCGTTGGTCAGGGAGGGCTCGTAGAACAGCAGGTGATCGCGGTCGACCCGGCGGACGGCGTTCATGGCCTTCGCCTCGAACGGCGCGAGCACGTCCTTCTCGAAGCGGGGGCACCCGCCCGGGAAGCAGGTCGGGTAGTCCCAACCGGGCCACGGCTCGTTGATCAGGTCGTAGCCCAGGACGTACGGCCGGCCCGCGAAGCGCTGCGCGACGTGCGCCCACATGGCCGCGTAGTGCTCCTGCAGACCGACACCGTCGGACGCGGCGTGATCGTGCCAGAAGTTCGCCCACGTCTGGTTCTGCGCGGGGCTGGTGAAGTAGACCTCCGGAAAGCCCGGATTCGGCTTCACCGGGAGCCCGTCGGCGAACACCGCCCACGCGGGGAACCCGCTCCAACTCGCGCCCACCGATTCGTTGAACGCGTCCTGGTGGGAATCGACGAGACTGTGGATTCCGTACCGGGCCAACAACTGCTGGGTCTGCCCGATCTGCTCGATGTAGGCGTCGTCGTAGACCCCGGGCTGCGGCTCGACGGCATTCCACGCGAAGCCCAGCCGCACCGCGTTGAAGCCGTTCTCCGCCAGGAACCGCGCGTCCTTCTCGCCGAAACCTCCCGCCGCGGGGAAGTACGGCGGCTTCTTGTAGACCATGTTCACGCCGTGCAGGGTGACGACCCGGCCCTGGTCGTCCGTGAGCCACCGGCCCGCGCGCCCCAGGTCGGGCGGCGCGGGCGTCGCCGCGGCCGGCGTGGTCAATCCCATGACCAGCATGGCCAGTCCGAGACACCGCGCTGCCGAGGAAGCGATTGTCATCATACGAACCTTTCGGCGGGAAAGCGCCACCTGCGATTCCACGGCGCCGGCGAGAAGGGCGGGAAGCTGTTGCGGCGAACCGGAAGTCACCCGCGGCGACACCCGCCCCGGTGCGGTCGATCGATCCGAACGAAAGGACCGTCGAGATCACGGAACCGAGATCACGGAACCGACGAGGAAATGCTATCCACCGCGGACCCGATTCGGTCACGACACCCCGCCGAATCCCGAACCGGCCTGCCCCCGGGGCGGAACGGCCGCGCCGGCGCCGGGTCCGCCGTCGAATGTCCGGGGCACCTGCGGGTGCGTGTCCTCCACGGATGCTCGGCCCGTCGCGGGAGCCTCCGAGGGTGTCGCGGTGAAGGCACCTGTCGACGTCACGGGAGGGCACAGGAGGTGGGCCACGGCGGCAAGGCATTTGCTCAGGGTCGCACTGACACCAGGCCCGTCTCGTAGGCGTTGATGACGAGTTGGGCACGGTCGCGGGCGTTGAGCTTGGCGAGCAGACGGGTCATGTGCGTTTTGACGGTGCCCATGCTGATGGTGAGGTGGGTGGCGATCTCGGTGTTGGAGAGGCCTCGCCCGACGAGGGTCAGCACCTCGCGTTCGCGTTCGGTGACGCCATCGAGCGATTGCCGCGCCGAGGTCGGCTCGGCGCGGCTTGTGTGGTGTGCGATCAGGCGGCGGGTGGCACTCGGCGCGATCAGGGCATCGCTGGCGGCGACGACGCGGATCGCACCGAGGATGTCCTCCAGCGCCATGTCCTTGACGAGGAAGCCCGAGGCACCGGCGCACAGTGCGGCGTAGACGTACTCGTCGTCGTCGAAGGTGGTCAGGACGACGACGCGGGCTGTGGTGGGCCCGGCGGTGATCAGCCTGGTGGCTTCGATGCCGTCCATGCCGGGCATACGGATGTCCATCACCACGACGTCGGGCCGGGCGCTCTCGCAGAGCCGGACCGCGTCGGTGCCGTTGCCGGCCTCTCCCACGACCTCGATCTCGGGGTTGGTGGCAGCGGCCATCCGCAGGGCGGCGCGCACCAGTGGTTGGTCGTCGACGAGGACGATGCGGACGGTCATCGGACCCCTGTCGGCAGGGGCAGACGGGCGGTCACCCGGAAGCCTCCCTCGGGCCGGGGCCCGGCGGAGAACTCGCCGTCCAGGAGGCCGACTCGTTCCCGCAGTCCCATCAGGCCGTAACCGGAACCCACCGCGGTGCCGCACCCGCGCCCGCAGTCGAGGACCTCGATGAACAACTCTTCGGGGCGCTGGTCGATGGACACGTTGCACGAGCCTGTGCCGGCGTGTCGGACCACGTTGGTGATCGACTCCTGGACGAGCCGGAAGGCCGACAGGTCGATCTCCGGAGGAATCGGTCGCCGTTCGCCCTGCCACCGCACCTCGACCCGGACACCGGCCGCTGCCGTCGCTGTGGCCAGCCGCTCGACATCCGCCAAGCCCGGTGCCGGACCCAGCGGCACGGGCCCGGACAGGTCATCGGGTTCGGCCTCCCGCAGTGCGCCGAGCATGCGGCGCAGCCCTGCCAGGGTGTCCCGGCCGGCGGCTTCGACGGCGGTCATGGCCTGGCTCGCACTCGGTGGATCGATGTCGATCACCATGCGCGCGGCGCCGGCCTGGAGGGCGATGATGCCGATGTTGTGCGCGACCAGATCGTGCAGCTCGCGCGCGATCCGCAGCCGCTCGGCGGTGGCGGCCTGGGTTGCCGCCTGGGCGCGCGACGTGCGGGCGTGGTCGCGGGCCTGACGTACCGTGTTGCCGATCAGCCAGGCAACCGCGCCGGACAGGGCGTCGGCGAGTTCCGCCGTGGTGCTGACCGGTCCTGCCAGCAGTTGCAGGCTCGGGTAGCCGACCAGTGCGCCGAGCGCCATGGCAGCCGCGGTGAGCGAGGTCCTACGGGGGCGGGAGGCGGCGAGGAAGCCCAGCGCCACAACGGCCGCCAGGAACAACAGAATCGGGATCTGCTTCAGGTTCAGCGCCATGGAGGCGGTGAACGCGCCGACGAGTAGCAGGGCGAAGGCCGGCAGCGGCCTGCGGTGCAGTGCGGCGCTACCGACCAGTGTGACGGCAGTGGCCACTGCCAGAGCCAGCCAGCCCGAGCCCGAGGGGCTGGTCCCTGCCGCGGGGTAGTCGATCGGTCGGGACCGGCCGGGGAACGACGCGTACACGGCCAACACGTACACCATCGCCGCACACCAGGTCAGTGACGTGCAGAGACCCGGTGGCACGCGTCTGAGCAGGGACAGGCTCGGCAAGACGGACATGCGCCCGATCGTAGCCACACGATCTCCGTAAGGGCGTCAGACCAGGGTCGTACGATGTCCGGTTGACCGGAAGTCACAAGAGCGGACACCGGTCTGATGCCGGGACGCGCGCTCCGGGGCACCGTTGGACGCGTGATCGAAGCGAAAGAACTGACGAAGCGCTATGGCAGTACAACGGCTGTCGACGCCCTGACCTTCACCGTGCGGCCGGGGCACGTTACCGGCTTCCTCGGCCCCAACGGAGCGGGCAAGAGCACCACTCTGCGCATGATCCTGGGGCTCGACCGGCCGACGGGTGGCACAGTCACGGTCGGTGGGCTGCGGTTTCGCGACCATCCGCGCGGGCTTCGGCATGTCGGTGCGCTGCTCGATGCCGCAGCCGTCCACGGCGGGCGCAGCGCGTACGCACACCTGTGGGCCCTGGCCCGCAGCAACCGCATCCCGCGCCACCGGGTGGACGAGGTCTTGCGGGAGGTCGGCCTGGCCGACGCGGCGCGCCGGCGGATCGGCGGGTTCTCGCTCGGGATGAAGCAGCGGCTCGGCATCGCCACCGCCTTGCTCGGTGACCCGCCGGTGCTGCTCTTCGACGAGCCGCTCAACGGCCTCGACCCCGAGGGCGTGCTGTGGGTACGCGGCCTGCTCCACCGCCTGGCCGCCGAAGGCCGCACGGTGTTCGTCTCCAGCCACCTGATGAGCGAGATGGAGAGCACCGCCGACCAGCTCATCGTGATCGGCCGGGGTGAACTGATCGCGGCCGAAAGCCTGACCGAGTTCGCCGCGCGCAGCGCTGGGGCAAGCGTGGCCGTGCGGACGCGCGAGCCCGAAGCACTGGCAGCACTGCTCACCACCCACGGCGCGATCGTGCGCCCGGACGGGGAGGGGACGCTCAAGGTCACCGGCCTGAGCGCAGCCCGGATCGGCGAACTTGCCTTCCAGGCCCGCATCCTGTTGGGCGAGCTGGCCACACAGAACGCCTCCCTGGAGGAGGCGTTCATGGACCTGACCACCGATCACGTCGAATACCGCGCCGGAGACCCGCGATGACAACGACCAAGGCGACCACCCGAGCCGCTGTCCCCGAGCCCCGCCCGCAGTTCCGCGACCTGCTCGCCGCCGAATGGATCAAGCTCTGGTCGCTGCGCTCGATCCGGTGGACCTTCGCCCTCAGCGCGGCAGCCCTCATCCTGTTCAACACCAACGGTGTCCTCGCCGACTACCGCAACTGGCCGGACTACTCGCCACAGTTGCGGGCAAGCTATCCGGCGGCGGGCTATCTGGACGCTTACGTCCCCAGCGCGGCGATGGTCCTCATGCTCGTCAGCGGCAGCATCGGCGCGATCGTCGTCGTCAGCGAGTACGCCAGCGGCCTGGTGCGCACGACCTTCACAGCAGTCCCCGCCCGAGGCTCCTTGACGGCCGCCAAGTCGCTTGCCGTGGCCGCCGCCACCGCCGTCTACGGCGCACTGATCGCCGCGACTTCGTTCGCCGTGGCCCAGGCCGTCCTGTCCGGTCGGCACATCGACCTGTCCATCAGCCACCCGGGCGCGCTGCGCGCTGTACTGGCCTCCGCCCTGCTCGCACCAGTGTGTGCGCTGATCGGCATGAGTATCGGCGCCGTCATCCGGCACACGGCGACCACCATGGTCACGACGGCTGCCTTGCTCCTGCTGGTCCCTGAATTCTTCGACGAGCGGCATCACTGGTCGGCCGCCATCGCGCACGCCATGCCCTACACCGCCTGGCAGCGGCTGTGGCGCCTCGACGAACTCGGCTTCCCACCGGGCATCCACTACCCGGCGACGGCCACCGAGGCATGGATCACCCTCGTTGCCTGGCCCCTGGTTGCGGTGCCCTTCGCCGCGCTCGTCGTACGCCGCCGAGACCTGTGAAAGGGGGCTGCACGACGAGGGTTTCTTCCCGCACGAGGGGTTGCCGTTTGACGGAGATGCGCTCTGCTGCCGGTGTGGGCGAGCGCGGGCGCAGACCCTGCATGCCCACGACGACGGAGTCGGTGCAGCTGTCACAGACCACGGCCGGCCACTCATCCGCACCCGCGGACTCCCCAACCGGGATGTCATCCAAGAGCTCGCGCACGTAGGCGACGTGGGGGGCCTCGACGACAAGGCGAGCACGGGTTTCAGCGATCACGGAGTCGCGACGCTCCGTGGCCGCCCGAGAGACCTGTGCCCGTCCTCACGTCATGGCTGGCGACCCGCTTGGGGATCGGTTCGCGGCGCTGCCACCCGCGCGGCCGAGGGTCGATCCGACCCGTCCCGCGGGAAGCGCCGTTGCGCCCTCCGAAGGGCGCGACGGCGCTTCGCCGTGGTGACGGAAGGGGGTCAGCGGCCGATCTTGTCCAGTTCGGCGAGATCCTCCTCGGAGAGCGGGAGTCCCGCGCCCGCGACGTTCTCGCGCAGGTGCGCCACCGACGAGGTGCCGGGGATCAACAGGATGTTCGGCGACCGCTGCAGCAGCCAGGCCAGGGCGACGGACATCGGCGTCGCCTCCAGCCCGGAGGCCACGGCTGTGAGCGCCTCGGACTGCAGCGGGCTGAAGCCACCGAGCGGGAAGAAGGGCACGTAGGCGATGCCCTGCTCGGCGAGCTCGTCGACCAGCTCGTCGTCGTGGCGGTGAGCGAGGTTGTACATGTTCTGCACGCACACGATGGACGCGATCGCCTGCGCCTCGGCGACCTGTTCCGCCGTCGCGTTGCTCACGCCGAGGTGCCGGATCAGGCCCTGCTGCTGGAGTTCGGCAAGCACCTCGAACGCCTCCGCGAGCGAACCGGTCACGGGGCCTCGGGCGTCGCCGAGCCGGAGGTTGACCACGTCCAGCGTGTCGAGACCGAGGTTCTCCAGGTTCTCCTGGACGGCGCGGCGCAGCTCTTCGGGTCGCCGGGCCGGAGGCCAGCCCCCCTCCTCGTCCCGGGTCGCGCCGACCTTGGTCACGATGTGCAGCGAGTCGCGGTACGGGTGCAGCGCTTCGCGGATCAACTGGTTGGTGATGTGCGGCCCATAGGCGTCGGCGGTGTCGATGTGGGTGATGCCGAGGTCGATTGCCTCGCGCAGGACCGCGAGTGCGCCGTCGCGGTCGACCGGCGGGCCCATGACCCAGGGGCCGGCGAGCTGCATGGCGCCGTAGCCGAATCGGGTGACGATCAGGTCGCCCAGGGTCCAGGTGCCGCCGGGAAGCGAGGCGGAGGACGTACTCATGCTGTGCCTTTCGCGCTGAGCCGGATAGCGGTGCCCAGTGGCACCTTGCATCACTATTGGTGTGTAGCTTCCTGCCGGGAAGAAGGCACTTCGGAGTGCGTAAGGCACCCGCGGGTGAAGGGAATGGTCCATGGCAACGATGACGGCGGCCCAGCAGAGGGCACAGGCCAAGATGGAGTACGACGCCTTCCTGGCCGCCTGCCCCAGTCGCAAGCTGCTCGACCGGCTCTCCGACAAATGGGTCACGCTGATCCTGGCCGCGCTCGGCAGCGACAGCGCGCATCAGCCAGGCACCGACTGCGCCGGCGAGCCCCGGTCGATGCGCTACTCGGAGCTGCTGCGCCTGCTGGCCGGCGTCAGTCAGAAGATGCTTACCCAGACGCTGCGCTCCCTGGAACGCGACGGTTTGATCACCCGCACCGTGACGCCGACCGTGCCGGTCACGGTCACCTACGAGCTGACCGACCTCGGCCTGTCACTGCACGAGATGATGCGCGGCCTCAAGACCTGGGCCGAGATGCACATGGACGATGTCCTCGCCAACCGCGAGACCTACGACACCCGCGTCGCCTGAACCACAAGGGCAGGACGTGGCCGGTGGTCCGCTTCAGGCATGGGATCGGATCAGGGTTGCCGGCGGCGGGAACGGTCGCGTGTGCGGGTCGGTCAGCCATGACGGAAGCCCGGGCACAGATCCCCCCGGTGATCACAGAGCGTCGCAACTCCGTGATCACGGAGACCTGTGCCCGCCTCGCTGCCCGGGTACCCCACCCCCACCTGTCCGTGCAGGCTCTAAGCTGCCCGCCATGGGCCTGAACACGAACGAAGCACCGGCGTCCGGAGCCCTCGTCCTCCTCGACGCCGCGGCGGTGGCCGAACTACCCGGGGGCGCCGAGGACTTCGCGGCGGCCGCGCACCGGATCCTGGCCGAACTGGTGGAGGCGGGCGCGGCACTGGGCTGGCTGGAGCCGCCCTCGGCCGACGAGGTCGCCGTGCTGGTCGAGCAGGTCCTGGACCGGGCCCGGTCCGGCGACGGCGCCCTGCGGGCCGCGTACCTGGACGGACGCCCGGCCGGGTTCGGCTACTGGCTGCGCCACCGACGCCCCACCCACCGCCCCCACGCGGACCTGGAGAAGCTCGCCGTCGCCTCCGCCGCCCAGGGCCACGGCATCGGTCGGGCCCTGAGCACCGCGCTGATCGCGGACGCCAGGGCCGCGGGCATCGAGGTACTCACCCTGGACGCCCGCGGCGACAACGCCGACGCGCTGCACCTGTACTTCTCGCTGGGCTTCACCGAGTACGGGCGGCTGCCGGACTACGTGGCCGTCGGGGAACGCCGCTACGACAAGGTGTTCGCCATGCTGGACCTGCGCCGGGACTGACACCACTCGGGCCCCGGACGTCTTGCGGCCGGCCTACTTGAACGTTTCCAGCGCGGTGTCGGTGTTGTCGAGGGCGGTGACCAGGAGCTCCCGGCCCGCCTTCAGCATCCCGCCCTGGTTGATGACGGTGACGAAGTCGACGGTCGGGTCCGCCTCTTCGAGTGTGCCGATCACGCCCAGCATGATGTGCAGCGCCTCGGCGGCCTGCGCGGCCGCGTCCACGATGGGCCCGGTGTCCGGATCGTTGGCGAGGAGGAAGAGCGGGATACCCACCCGCCGGACCTGCCAGCCCAAGAAGGATATCTGCCTGGCCGAGTCCTCCCAGGTGCCGGCGCCCCTCAGCTGCTCCAACCATGCGGTGAACAGGTCCTCGCCGTCCTCCTCGGCCTCGTCGGCGAGCTTCGCCTGCCCCTGCACCGCGCCCAGCAGGGTGTTGAGCAGACGGAGCCGGTAGATGTCGGGGCTGCCGAACTGTGCGGCCCTTTCGGCGTGCTCGGCCGGTGTGTTGTCGCCCTCGTAGACGCCCAACGCGGCCAGAGCCGCGCCGATCTGTTCCACCGTCACTGGGGTCTCATCGCTCGTCATGTCGGCACGCTACCTGGCCCGGGCCGGGCGTGGGGGGCCAATGTGACGACAATCGGCAGCAGTTCTCGATCCCCTGTCGGATCGGCCACTCAGCTGACATTGCGGCGGAGAAAACGACACGGGACCTGAGAACCTGCACGGGCACGACCCGGAGTACTGATTCGGCACTACTCCGCGCGTAATGACCTCGGCGTACCCCGTCCGTCCTCTGCCGTCGCGAGGGTTGTGAAGATCCTTTGCGCGCTGCACAGTCGTTCCCGCACAGCACGAACGGCACGCACGGCACGCACGATCGGCACGACTCGTACGGCCCGAACTACCCCCGCACACCCCGACGCAGGAGGTTCCGATGAACCGGTCCGTACCCCAGTCCCCGACCAGGCGCCTGGGCGCCCTCACGGCTCCGCTGCTCGCACTCGCCACCCTCGGGCTCGCCGCCCCCGCCCATGCCGCCACTACCCACGCCGCCACCGCGCCGAGCGTCACCGTGGTCTGCGACTCCGGCAACAGCGTCTGGTCCTGTGACGCCTACGCGGCCGGCGGCAGCGGCACCTACAGCTACTCCTGGACCGCGGTCGGCAACGCGGGCTTCTACTCCGGCCTCACCGCCCCGGGCGCCTACGGGCCGTGCCGGACGAACCTGGCGGCCGCGGTGAAGGTGACCGTGACCGACAACGGCACCGGGGCGAGCGTCTCCCGGCAGGAAGGGTTCTTCTGCTACGCCATCGCGCCGTAGCGGTCCGACGGCCGCGACGCCCCGGGGCGGACGACCCCGGGCGGACGACTCGGGCCGGACGGTGCGGGCCCCGACACCGTCCGCCCCGGGCCCGGCGGAACCGGCTACGTCCGCCCCGGGTACGGCCGACCCAGGTACGTCCGCCCCGGGTACGGCCACCCCGAACGCAACAGGGCCGACCTGCAGATAACTGACAAATCTGCAACAACGAAGGCAAGTTGCCCCCGCGGCCGACGGCTTCCTGCCATCATCCCGCTGAGCCCCGGCGGGTGCCCGGGACGCGAGGTGGCGGAGGTGCGGTGGACGCGCGGATCAGGGTCATCGGCGGCGACGAGGTGCGGGAGACGGCGGAGCTGTGGGACTGGCTGCGGCGCGAGCGGGCGCTCGCGGGGCTGGTCCGGGCCGTCCCGACGCCGCCCGCCGACGGGGAGTTGGGCGGGGTCACCCAGGTCCTGGAGGTCGCGCTCGGCGCCGGCGGCGCGGGCGCGGTGGTGGCCAGGGCGCTGGCGGTCTGGCTGCGGACCCGCCGCTCGGACGTGACGGCCGAGGTGACGACACGGCACCGCAGGGTCAGGGTGACCGCCACCCAGGTCAGGTCGGAGGACGTCGTGCCGCTCCTGGCCGAGGTGTTGGGCGAGGACGACGACGAGACCGGGCCACGGCCGTGAGCGAGCCGCCCGGACCGGGCGGGTTCGACGACTCCCGGGCCGTCCTGATCGGCACCGGCAGCTACGAACACCCGGACCTGCTGCCGCTGCCCGCCGCGCGCAACAGCCTGACCGCGGTGCACCGCATGCTCACCGACCCGCAGCTGTGCGGCTGGCCCGAGGAGCGGATCACCGTGATCCCCGACCCGGCCGACCCGCACCGCCCGGCCGCCACCCCGGCCGCCCTGGTGCCGGACCTGCGGCGGCTCGCCAAGGAGACCCGCGGCGTCCTGGTGCTCTACTACGTCGGCCACGGGCTGGTGCTGCCCCGCGGAGAGCTGTGCCTGGCCCTCGGCCGGACCGATCCGGCGCACGCCGACGTGACCGGGCTGGCATTCGGCATCGTCCGTGAGGCGTTCCTGGAGAGCCCGGCGAGGGCCAAGGCCGTCGTCCTGGACTGCTGTTACGCCGGCCGGGCCATCGAGGCGCTGTCCGGCGACGCCGTCCTCGCCGGTGCCACGGCCATCCGGGGCACCTACGTCCTGACGGCCAGCGACGGCCCCGCCCACGTCGTCCCGCTCGCCGAGCAGGCCGACCGGCCGACCTCCTTCACCGGCACCCTGGTCGACCTGGTCCGCGCCGGTCTGCCGGGCGGACCGAAGTGGCTCACCCTCGAAGCGCTCTACCCGGACCTGTGCGCCGAGTCGAGCCGCCGCGGTCTGCCCGCTCCCAACCAGAAGACCACCGACAGCATGGGCAGGTTCGCCTTCACCCGCAACGCCGCCCACCGGCCGCCGCCACCGCGGGCGTCCCCGCTCGCCAAGGCGCTGACCGCCGCCCTCGCGCAGCGCGCGGACGCGGCCGGGGGCGGAGCCGGGGGCCCGGGCGGTGTCACAGCGGAGCGACTCGCCGAGGCCACCGGCCGGTCCACGGACGACGTCACGTCCTACCTCACCGGCCGGGCGATCCCGCCCCGCGCGTTCCTGGACGCCTTCGCCGCCTTCCTGGCACCCCGCGGCCGGCCCCTCACCCCGTCCGGACTGCGCCGGCTCCACGACCTGCGCACCGCCGAACTGCGCGACAGCCCGAACACCGCCGACCAGGTCGTCCACCTGCGCGAAACCGTCGAGCACCTGCGGCAGGCCGTCGCGGACCTGACCCGGCAACGGGACGAGGAACGCCGCGCCCGCAGCGACGACCGGTCGCGGGCGCGCCGCGAGGCGCAGCGGCTCGCCGCACTGCTCGACGCCGAGGAGGAACGCGGCCGCCGCCTCCGGGAGGAGTCCGAGGCGAAGGGCCGCCGGCTGGACGCCGCCGTGGGGTACACCCGCGCGCTGGAGGAGGAACTCACCGGGGTGCGGGAGCAGGCCGAGACCGTCACCCGCGAACTGCACGTCCTGCGCGGGCAGGTCAGCCGCCTGCTGGACCCGGCCGACCCGCCCGCAGCCGACCCGCCCGCGACCGACGCGCCGGCCCGGGTGCCCGCCACCGTCGCGGCGACCGCGGCCGACACCACCGACGCGCCGGCCCCCGCGCGGCATCCCGCGGCCGGGACGGACGCCCCGCCCGGGCGGGCCCGGACGGTGTACACCCGGACCCTCCCGGGCCTCCCGCCGGGGCACCGCGCCCCCGGGTGGGCCCGGGGCCTGCTCGTCCTGGTGGGCGTGGCCGCCGTCGCCCTCGGCTTCGCCCGGTACGCCGGCGCGTACACGACGGCCGGCGCCTACCTCACCGCCCCCGTCTGCGGCACCCCGGCCGCCGTCGCCGGCGCGGACTGCCTCCTGCGGACGACCGGGAGGGTGACGGACAAGCAGACCAAGGACGGCACCGGCGCCGAGTACGACCTGACCATGACCCGTGGCGCTCCGGCCCCCACCGACACCTCCGTGGTCGACCGGGGGTTCTACGACGCCGTGGAGATCGGCATGGCGGTGGACCTCAAGGTCTGGCGGGGCCGGGTGATGGAGATCTCCAAGCCGGGGCAGCACTACGTCGTCGAGTACACCCCTTTCCTCACCTGCACCGAGCTCGCCCTCCTCATCGGGCTGGGCACGGCGCTGACGATCGTCGGGGCGGTCGGCCCGAAGCCGGGGGCGCCGGCCTCGGCGGCCCGCTCCGGAGCCCTGATCGCGAGCTTCGCCTGGATCGTCAGCGGCGAATTCCTCACCGACCTCTGGCCGTTCACCCCGACCCTGGTCGTCTCCGCCGTCGGCTGGGTGCTCCTCACCGCCGTCGGCTCGGCGGCCGCCGCGTCCAGGGAGTACCGGCTGCCCGACTGAACCGGTGCGGAGGCACCGCCGGCGAGGCCTCGCGGACGCGTCATTCCCCTGCCGGGGCCGCTCCGGTTCGGACAACTCGCCCACCCCGCCCGGCACCCGCCGCGGGGCGGAGGTACCGAGGTCGGCCCGCAGGCTCTCGCCCGGCAGCACGAGGCGCGACGTGGTCATCGGGCGGCGTACGGCAGCGGCGGGCGGCCTCGGCCCGTCAGCGGACCTGCTCCAGCGCGGTGTCGAACCTCCACGCCTTGAGCAGGCGGGCCGTCAGGTGCCGCAGTCGCTGCACACGCCGGTCGTCGTCGGGGACGAGGTCCGACGACCGGGCGACGCTTTCCCGCCGGTCCTTGGCCGCGCGCGAGGTCGGAAGCGCCGAGAGGCCGAAGCGCCGGCTGCGCTCACGCAGCGCGTGCGGCTGGATCCCGGCGAGCGGGCTGCCGGCCGGTACGTCACGCAGGGCGTGTTCGGCGAACACCGTCATCAGCTTGCGGCTGCCGGCCCGCCACGCGCCCACCGGCCCACCGGCTGCGGCTGCGGGGCGGCTGCGGGGCGGCTGCAGGGCGGGATCGTTCCGGTGGTCGGCCGAGTTGGAGTCCGTGAGCGGGCCCCGTTCTCCACGGGGTCCGGCAGCGGACGAAGGGGGACGAGGGAGCGATGGGGAGCGGAACGGCGCCGGACAACGCGGCGCAGCGGCGGGTCGAGGAGATCCTGGGCGAGGTCACCGGGTCCGGTGCGGAGCTCGGGGTGCAGGTGGCCGCGTGGCTGGACGGCGAGCTGGTGGTGGACGCCTGGGCGGGCGCGGCCGACGAGGCCGGGGGCCGACCGATGGGGCCGGACACGCTGGTGCCCGCCTGGTCGACGGGGAAGGGGGTGGCGGCGGCCCTGGTGGCGGTGCTGGTGGACCGGGGGGTGCTGGCGTACGGGGAGCCGGTGGCCCGGTACTGGCCGGAGTTCGGCGCGGCCGGCAAGGAGCGGGTCACGCTGGGCCAGGTGCTCTCCCATTCGGCCGGGCTGCCGCAGCTGCCGGCGGACGTGACGCCCGAACGGCTGCTGGACCTTCCGGCGACTGCGGCCTGGCTGGCCGGTCAGGCGCCGCTGTGGGAGCCGGGCAGCGCGGTCGGTTACCACGCCTGGACGTTCGGGGTGCTGGTGGCCGAGATCGTGCGCCGGGCCACCGGCCGGGGCTGTGACGAGTTGCTGCGCGAGGAGCTGGCGGGGCCGCTCGGGATCGCCGACGACCTGTTGTTCCACGCCCCGGAGCGCCTGCAGTCGCGGGTGGCCGTCTGCGACGACGGCGGGTGGGCGGCGCGGCTGGAGGCGATGCCGGCCGGGGCGCCGTTCCTGGTCGCCGCGCCGCGCGCGGTGTTCCCGGTGGCCGGGCTGGCCAACCGTGCCGACTTCCGGCGCACGCCGCTGCCGGCCAACGGTGTGCTGACCGCGCGTGCGCTCTCCCGGCTGTACGCGGCGCTGGCGGGCGGCGGTGAGCCGGCGGGGGTGCGGCTGCTCTCGGCGCCGACCCTGCGGGAGGCGACCACGGGCCGGGTGAGCGGCGTGGACCGGACGCTGGGCATCCCGTGGACGATGGGCTACGGCTTCCTGGTCGGGGACGGCTCCACGCCGGTGCGGCCGGCGGGCGGGTTCGGCCACAGCGGGTCGGGCGGCAGCACGGGGTTCGCCGACCCGGCGCACCGGTTCTCCTTCGCGCTCGTCAAGAACCGGATGACCACGGGCTCCCTGGACGCGCGGCTGGCCCGCGAGGTCCGCACGGCGCTGGGCATCGCGGACGGCTGAGCCGCGACGGCCCCGGGGCGGGGGCGGGTCTGCTCCGCTTCCCTCCCGGGGGCCGGCGTCCGCGGCGCCGCGCGTACCACCGCGGCGTCGCTCGCCCGGGGTTCACCGGCCGACGGGCCCCGGGTGTGCCGGTGGCCGCGCCTGCGCCGTCGCTCCTGCCTGCTCCTGCTCCTGCTCCTGCGCCCGCGCCCGGACCTGCAGTTCCGCGACCAGGAACGCCAGGTCGAGGGACTGGCTCCGGTTGAGCCGGGGGTCGCAGGCGGACTCGTAGCGCAGGGCGAGGTCGGCGTCGCTGATGGCGGTGGCGCCGCCGACGCACTCGGTGACGTCACAGCCGGTCAGCTCGACGTGGAGGCCGCCGGGGTGGGTGCCCAGTGCGCGGTGCACCTCGAAGAAGCCCCTGACCTCGTCCGCGATGTCGTCGAAGGCACGGGTCTTGTAGCCGCTCCCGGAGGAGAAGGTGTTGCCGTGCATCGGGTCGCAGGCCCAGACCACGGGCGCGCCCGAGGCGGTGACCTTCTCCACCAGCGGCGGCAGCAGGTCGCGGACCTTGTCCGCGCCCATCCGGGTGATGAGGGTGAGCCGGCCGGGTTCGTGGTCCGGGTCCAGGCGGTCGACCAGGGCGAGCGCGTCGTCCGGGGTGGCGTCCGGGCCGAGCTTGACCGCGACCGGGTTGCGGATCCGGGCGGCGAACCCGACGTGGGCGCCGTCGGGCCGACGGGTCCGCTCGCCGATCCAGATCATGTGCCCGGAGACGTCGTAGAGGTCGCCGCTGCGCGAGTCGGTCCGGGTCAGCGCGGTCTCGTAGTCCAGCAGCAGGGCCTCGTGGCCGGCGTAGAACTCGGTGGTCCTGAGGACGGCCGGGTCGGTCCCGCAGGCCCGCATGAAGGTCAGCGCGGAGTCGATCCGGTGGGCGAGTTCCCGGTAGCGCTCGCCGGCCGGGGAGCCCGCCACGAAGTCGCGGTTCCAGGCGTGCACCCGGTGCAGGTCGGCGTAGCCGCCGGTGGTGAACGCGCGGATCAGGTTCAGCGTCGCGGCGGAGGCGTGGTACGTCCGTCTGAGCCGGTCCGGATCGGGGGTGCGGGCGCGGGCGGTGAACTCCGGCGCGTTGACGGCGTCGCCGCGGTAGACGGGCAGTTCGACGCCGTCCCGCACCTCGGTGTCGCGGGACCGCGGCTTGGCGTACTGCCCGGCCATCCGGCCGATCTTGACCACCGGAACGGATCCGGCGTAGGTCAGGACGACGGACATCTGCAGCAACGTCTTCAGCTTGTTCTCGATCTGCCCCGCGGAGACGCCGTCGAAGGTCTCGGCGCAGTCGCCGCCCTGGAGCAGGAACGCCTCGCCGCGGGCGACCGCGGCCAGCCGGGCGCGCAGCTGGTCGCACTCGCCGGCGAACACGAGCGGCGGGAAGCCCGCGAGTTCGGCGACGACGTCGTGCAGGGCGGCGCGGTCGGGCCGGTCGGGTTGCTGGGCGGCGGGCAGGTCACGCCAGGAGTGGTGGGTGTTCAGCGTCTTGTCCTTGTCGCTGGGCGGCACGGGGGCGGCACGGGGGGAAGTCGTCCGGGTTCACGGCAAGCAGCAGCCGGGCCGCAGGCCGGTCACGACGTCCTGCCCGTCCGAGGTGACGGTCAGCAGGATCACCGCCCGGCCGGATCCACTCACCCTGCTGGTCCGACCCATCCTGCTGCTCCGGAGGCGTCGCCGTGCGGAGCAGCGCCGCCTGCCGGCGCGCGGCCCGGTCGGGTGCGGCCGGCGTCATCGCCCGGTCCTGCCAGGCGGTGACCGGGCGGATGCCGTGCAACGCGTTCGCCGTCCACACCTCCAGGCCGTCCGGGTCCTGCGGCCGGCGCGCTTCGTGGCGCACCTCGACGCCTCGCCGCGCGGCGAGGCGCCGGAGCAGCAACCGGGTGATGCCGGGCAGGACGGGCAGGACGGGCAGCCAGGGCGGTGGGCATGTCGTCCGGCTACTCCCCGATCGGCGCCACGACCATCTCGGACCGCATCGCCGAGCCGTTCTACAAGGGCGACGCAGTCTTCCCGCACGGCTACGCCTTCGGCGGCCACCCGGTCTCCGCCGCCGTCGCGCCGGCCAACCAACATCTTCGAGCGCGAGGGCATCGACCAGCACGTGCCGGCCGACGAGGGCAGCTTCCTCAAGACGTCGGACAAGCTGCGCGACCTGCCGATCGTCGGCGACGTCCGCGGAAACGGCTACTTCCACGGCGTCGAACTGGTCACCGACAAGGCCGCCAAGACCACTTTCACCGACGAGCAGTGCGAGCGCGTGCTCTACGGCTAGCTGTCCAAGACGCTGTTCGACAACGGGCTCTACTGCCGCGCCGACGACCGCGGCGACCCGGTCGTCCCGTTCGCCCCACCGCCGATCGCCGATCGCCGATCGCCGACCAGTCGACCTTCGACGAGATCGAGCAGATCATGCGCCTCTGCCCCACCGAGGCGTACCGCAGGATCTGACCGGCCTGCCTCCGGCCCCGGCGTCCCCGCGACTGCCCCCGCGGGGACGCCGGTACGGGCCCTGCCTGCGGGAACAGGCAGGGCCCGACTCGTCCCGGGGGAGCGGGTGGCCCGCGGCGCGCCCGGCGCCGGCGGCCCGGGCCCCGGGTCAGGCGGCGCGGAGCAGCGCGCGCAGTTCCGCGGTGTCGAGGATGCCGGCCCGGGAGGGCAGGACCCGGCGGAGCAGGAGGTCGTGGACCTCCGCGTCCGGGTCGGCCACCCCGTCGGACAGGACGTGGAGCCGGTAGTCGCGGTCCGCGGCGTCGACGACGGTGGACAGGACGGCGCCGCCGGTACTGACACCGGCCACGACCAGCGAGGTGATGCCGCGCTCGCGCAGCCGCCGGTCGAGGTCGGTCGTGGACAGGCCGCCGAAGCGCGTCTTGCGCACGACGATGTCGCCGTCCCGGGGGGCCAGGCGCTCGTGGACGGCCGTGGCGGGGTCCTCGTGGTGCAGGGCGCGGTACCGCGCCACCGGACCGAAGGACGTGTTGGCGTCCGGGACGGCCGCCCAGTCGTCCTCGGTGAAGCCGACCCGCACGTGGGCGACGGTGCCGCCGGCGGCGCGTACGGCGGCGACCGCTTCCTCCACGCGGTCGAGCAGAGCCTCGCGGGCGCCGTCCCCGGGCAGGGCCGCGAGGACCGCGGGCTGGCAGTCCAGGACCAGCAGGGCTGTGTGCGCGGGGTCGAGTGCGGGGGTCGTGCTCACGTGGGTGTCCTCCTTGACGGGTGGTGCTCGGTGGGATCGGTGGCCGGTGGGATCGATGCTCGGTGGGATCGGTGCCCGGTGGGCGATACCGGTCCGTCGGAGCGCGGGGCCCGACGTGCGTCACGCGTGGCTGCCGGCCGGTTCCGGCTCCTGCCGCGCCACCTGCTCGCGCCGGGGCAGCAGCAGCGGGGTGGCCAGGATGAGCAGTCCCGCGGCCGCCAGGGCGGTGCGCGGCCCGGTGGCGTCGGCGAGCAGTCCGCCGAGCGCGGTGAGGACGGCGATGGCCGTCTGCTGGCCGATCGACCAGGCCGACAGGGTGCGGGCGACGAGGTGCCCGGGGGTGCGTTCGAGGCGGTAGGTGGCGAGCACCGGGGTGTACAGGCTCATGTTGACGATGATCGCCAGCTCGACGGCGATCACGGTGACGAGGCCGACGACGCCGGGGCGGACGAAGGCCAGGCCGATCAGCCAGACGGCGCGCAGGGTGCCGACGGTCCGGAAGACCCGGTCCCGGCCGTACCGGGCCACGACCCGGCGGGCGAGCCGCGAGCCGACGAGTCCGCCGAGGCAGGGCGCGGCGAAGGCGAGGCCGTACTGCCAAGGCGCGAAGTCGAGTTGGCGGAGCAGGAGCACCGCGAGGACCGGCTCGGTGGCCATGATCAGGCCGGAGACGAGCACGTTGTTGAGGTAGAGGGCCCGCAGGCCGGGGTCTCCCAGGATGTGCCGCCAGCCGTCGAGCAGGGCGCCCGCCCGGAGCCGGTCGTCCCCGGCCGGCCGCGGCGCCTCCTCCCGGCCGCCGATCGCGGCGATGCCGAGCGCGGAGAGCAGGTAGCTGAGCGCGTCGGCCAGCACGGTGGTGACCGGCCCGAACAGACCGATCGCCGCCCCGCCCAGGGGTGGCCCGACCGCGATGGAGCTCCAGTTCGTCGACTCGAAGCGCGCGTTGGCCACCAGCAGGTCCTCCGGCCGGACGAGGGCCTTGAGGTGGGCACCGCTGGCCGCGCCGAACGCGATCTTGGCCGCGGCGACCACGATCGAGACCACGAGCAGTTGGCCGAAGCCGAGCCACCCGAAGGCGTAGGCGACCGGGATCGTCGCCATGGCTGCGAACCGGGTCAGGTCCGTCGCGATCATCACCGGCCGTTTCCGCCGGAACTCCACCCACGGCGCCAGCGGCACGGCGATCAGCGCGCCCATCGCGGGCCCCACCGCGGACAGCACGGACACCTCCGCCGGGCCGGCGTGCAGCACCAGCACGGCGATCATCGGCAGGGCCCCGAACCCCAGCCCCGACCCGTACGCGCTCACCGCGTACGCCGCCCACAGCCAGCCGAACTGCCGGCCCAGCCGCCTCCTGCCCAGCATGTGATTGCTCCCTCGACGTCCCGACCGAACAAAGCGAAGTTGACCGGTGAGAGCTAATCGGGCGACACAATGGCAGGTCAAACAACCATCCCGCCCACCTCACACAACCAGTGGTTGTCCACTAGGGTGGGTCGGCGTGGACCTCGAAGCAGTGCGCACCTTCGCCGCCATCGCGGAAGCCGGCCAGTTCCAGAAGGCCGCCGTCGACCTCACCGTCACCCAGCAGGCCGTCTCCAAACGCGTCGCGACGCTGGAGCGCGACCTCGGCGTCCGGCTGTTCACCCGCACCCCGCGCGGAGCCGAGCTCACCATCGACGGGCAGGCCTTCCTGCCGCACGCGCGCGAACTGCTGCGCGTCGCGGAACGCGCGGTCGCCTCCGTGCGCGCCGGCCACCGCGCGCTGCGCGTCGACGTGATCAACTCACGGGGCGCGGTGTCCGGCCTGATGCGCGACTTCCACCGCGCGCACCCGGACGTCGACCTCGACGTGCTGATGCTGTTCGAGATCGAGACGGCCGTCGCCGCCATCCGGTCCGGCACGGTCGACGCGTCCTTCCGGGCCGTCGCCGCACCCGGCCGGCCCCTGCCCGAGGACATCGTGTCCGTCCGGGTCCTCGACGAACCGCTCCAGCTCCTCACCGGCCCCGCCCACGCACTGGCCGGCGCCAGGTCGGTGACCGTCGCCGACCTCGTCGGCCACCGGATCTGGATGCCCGGCATCGTCCCCGGCACCGAGTGGGGCGCCTACTACGACGACCTCGTCGCCGCGTACGGCCTCACCATCGAGGCGACCGGCCCCAACTTCGGCTCCGACGCGCTCCTCGACACCATCGCCGACACCCCGGCCCTGGCCACCTTCATGAGCGAGCAGACCCGCCTGGTCTGGCCCGCCGGCCACGGCCTGCGCCGCATCCCGGTCACCGACCCGACCCCCGTCTACCCGCACTCCCTCCTGTGGCACCGCGACAACCCCCACCCCGCGCTGGCCACCCTCCGCGCCCACCTCGCCGCGACGGTCACCGGCCACGACGCCCCCGGCACGTGGAGGCCGGACTGGGCGCTCCCGCGCTGACCGCCGGCGGCCCGCCCGCTCAGTCCACGCAGAACTCGTTGCCCTCGACGTCCTGCATCACGATGCACGAGTCGGTGCCGTCGTACAGCACCTCCACGCGCACCGCGCCGAACGCGAGCAGTCGCTCGGCCTCGGCTTCGAGCGTGGCGAGGCGTTCCTCGCCCACGAGCCCGGTGCCGACCCGCACGTCGAGGTGGACCCGGTTCTTGACGGTCTTGCCTTCGGGAACGCGCTGGAAGTACAGGCGCGGTCCCACCCCCGAGGGATCGCTGCACGCGCACCACGACCCCCGCTTCTCCGGCGGCTGGGAGAGGTCGTACTCCTCCCACGTGGCGAACTCCGTCGACGGCGGCGCCATGACGTACCCCAGTACCTCGCACCAGAAGCGGGCGACGCGCACGGGCTCCGCGCAATCGAACGTGACCTGGAACTTCCTGATCGGTGACATGTTCGCACCGTAGAGGGCGCATCTCCTCCGTGTCTCCCGCTTATGTCCCGCCGGCCGTGCGCGGGTCGAGTTCTGACGCACCGTCGGATCCTCGACTCCCCTCCCGGGAAAAGCCGTTGGGCGGAGCAGGCCCGCGGGCGGACAGAGCAGGCGGGACAGACAGCCGGGGGCCGGGTGGCACAGGGGCACGACGACGCGCGACGCGCGGTCGTGATCGGGACGTCCGAGGGCCCGTTCGCGGTGGGCAGCGGCGCGGCGGCACCCGGCGGTCCGACGCGGCCGCGTGAATCGGGGGAATTCCGACGGGCTCCGCCGGCATCCGATGCTTTCCGATCGGTCGATTCGTGGACCCGCCGATTCACGGTTCGGTCGATCAACCGATCCGTCGATCCGTCGATCCGTCAGGAATGCCGGAACGCCGCTTCCGCCGGAATTCCGGAGTGCGCGATACGGCGGCGCCGTGCCCGATTCCCGTTCCCTCCCCCCTCCGCCCCGGTGGTCCACGGGCCGCGGATCGCCGTCGGCGGACCGCCTTCCCCACCGTGGGACCAGCGGTTTCCGGTGAGCAATCAGGTCCCGGATCCGATCATTGTGCGCGAACACAGGCGGGTCGCGTCACGATCCCAGTTGATCTTCTGGGATGCTGTTCCTGTTCGCCGTTCACGACTTCGAGCGGCGGGCGTCCGCAGTACCGGGCAGTCCGCCCGGGAAGCCCACGGAGAGAACGGAACATCATGAAGCCATCCGTGCTTGTCGTGTCCACCGACCCCCAGGGGTCCGCCGTCGTCTGGGCGGAGAGAGTGGGCGACAACCTGCCCTTCGACTTCATGGCGGCACACGACCATGCCGAACAGCTGATCAACCTCAAGAACACCGGCGCGAAGATCCACGTCATCGCCAACCAGAAGGGCGGCGTGGGCAAGACCACCACCACGGTCAACCTCGCGGCCTGCACGTTCGACGTCCTCGGCGAGAAGGACGAGTACGAGCACATCTTCATCGACACCCCGGGCACCCTCGCCGACGAGGAGATCCTGCGCCGGGCCCTGGAAATAGCAGATGACGTCCTGGTCCCGATGATCACCGAGCCGCTGTGCTTCGACCCGACGGCCCGGACCATCCAGAAGGTCATCGAACCGATGGACATCCCCTTCCGGATCGTCATCAACAACTGGGACCCCCGGGACGGCCGCGCCGACCTGGAGGACACCGAGGCGTACATCGCGGCGAAGGGCTGGCCCCGCGCCAAGACCGTCCTGCGCCGCTACAAGATCCACTCGCGGGCGGTCGCCGAAGGCACCGTCGTCACCCAGTACAAGGAGAGCGGCACCGCCTACCGGGCCCGCGAGGACTTCTTCCGCCTGTCCCTCGAACTCGGGTACGGGGGCCGCTGATGGCCGGCCGTCGCGTCTCGTTCGCGTCGATGGCCGCCGACCCGGTCGTCGACGCCCCGGGCGTGGACAGCGCCAACACCGGCGCCACCGCGACCGACACCCCGGCCCGGTGGGTCCCCACCGCCAACTGCCTCCCCAACCCGCGCAACCCCCGCGACGAACTGGGCGACCTCTCCGACCTGGCGAGCATCAAGGACCGCCAGCTCCAGAGCTGCCTCGCCGTCACCCCCGCCGCCTACCTCCGGCTGTGGCCCGAGGACCGGCAGACCCTCGACGCGGGACCGCAGGACGTCATCATCGTCAACGGCAACCGCCGCCGCGCCGCCGCCGCACTGTACGGGCGGGAACAACTGCTCGTCGTCGTCGACGACACGGTCGCGGAGTCCAAGGCGACCCTGCTGCGGGCCGCGCTCGACGAGAACATGGCCCGCAAGGACTTCGACCCCATCGAAGAAGCCAACGCGGTCCTGCTCATCGTGGCGCAGTACCCCACCGCCAAGGAGGCCGCCGAGGCCGAGGGTTGGTCCCAGAGCTGGATCTCGCACCGCAAGAACCTGCTGAAGCTCCACCCGGAACTCCAGCGCCAGGTGCGGGCCAAGGCACGCGGCGACGAGGGCATCTCCATCAACGTCGCCCGCCGGCTCGGATCGGTGAAGGGCATCGATGAGATGTCCCTCGCCGAACAGACCGCGGAACTGGACCACCTGCTCCAGGCCGACGCCGACGCCGTCGCCGCGAAGCGGGCGGCCAGGCTGCAGGCGAAGGCCTCGGCCAAGGACCCGGTCAAGGCCGCTCCCGCCGCTGCCCCGGCCCCTGCCGCCAGCGAGCCGGCTCCAGCTCCGGCTCCGGCTCCGCAGCCGGTGGTCACCCCCGCACCGGCCCCCCAGCCGACCGCGGAGGCGACGCCGTCCGTGACACCCCCGGCGGCGGAGCCGGTGGCGCCTGCGGCGCCCCGTCCGGCACCCGCCCCGCAGGCTCCGCGTGCGAGCGCGGAAGCCGCTGCGAGCACCGACCGATTTTCCGCGGAAAATTCCGAGCCGCTCGCGATGCCGGAACAGCGCGAGAAGCCGGCCGACACCACCTCCCAGGAGGGACTCGACGCCGTCGACTGGCACGACGTCGAGGAACTGGCGGACGCCATCTGCCGCACCCTCTCCGCCGACGAGGCCTACCGCCTCGCCGACGCCCTCGCCAACCGTCTGCTGACCACCAGCAGCTGAGGCATCGACGGTGCCCCGCCCCCCCAGCCGGGGGGGGGGGGCACTTCTGCGTGTCGGGGCTGCGTGTCGGAGCTGCCTGTCCGGGCTGCGCAGCGAGCACCGTGCCGGGCAGCCGGTCGCGGCGCGGGAGGCGGCCGCCGGGGCCCGCGACGAGGAAGGGGTCCACCGGTCCGTCGCCGACCTGGCCGGTGCGCCGAGCAGACCGGCGCGCCGAGTGGACCTCACCACCGGGCTGCCGCCCCGTACCTGATCGCCTCGGCCGGGAGGACCGCAGGCTGCCCCGACTCCCGAACGGCGCAATGCGGTAGGCACGGCAACCCGGTATGTGATGACTTTATGAAGGGCTCACCACCTTCCGTCCGGCAGTGGAGTCGCGCCACCGTGCCACCGCGGGATGCCCGGCATCGGCCCCGCACGCGCGTCGCGCCCGGTCACGGTGACGGCGCCACGGAGCTCGCCGCACCCGGAAGCGGCGTCACTCGACGTCCGCGAGACCGGTGTGCCGGTCAGGCGCGGCACACCAACCGTCCGGACCATCCTCTCGAAAGACGGACCATGCAGCCTCCCCCTTCGCCCCGCCGGCCCTCCCTCGCGCGCCGCGCCGAACGGCCGCTGGCCGGGATGGGCGCGCTCGCCCTCGCCGCCGCCGGTGCCCTCGCCGGTCTCGCGCCCGGTGTCAGTTCCGCCTCCAGCCACCGTGAGGCGCCGCTGATCGCAGGTGATCCCCGCGCGGACAACACCGACGTGTACGCCTTCGTCAGTCCCGACAAGCCGGACACCGTCACACTGATCGCGAACTGGATCCCCTTCGAGGAGCCCAACGGCGGGCCGAACTTCTACGCGTTCGCGGACGACGCGCGCTACAACATCAAGATCGACGCCGATGGTGACGGCAAGGCCGACACCACCTACACCTGGACGTTCAGCAACCACTACCGCGACGACGCGAACCAGTTCCTCTACAACACGGGTGTCGTGAACAACCTGGACGACCAGACGCTGAACTTCCGCCAGACCTACACCCTCACGGAGACCCGTGCGGACGGGTCCACGAAGACCCTCCTCAAGGACGCGGTCGCTGCGCCGTCGAACACGGGCCAGGCCTCGATGCCCGACTACGCGTCGCTGCGCAAGCAGGCGACGTTCGACCTGCCCGGCGGCGGGCAGACCTACGCCGGGCAGGCTGACGACCCGTTCTTCCTCGACCTGCGGGTCTTCGACCTGCTCTACGGCGGGAACCTCAAGGAGTCCGGACACGACACCCTGAGCGGCTACAACGTCAACACCATCGCCATCCAGGTCCCCAAGAAGGACCTCGCGCTCAAGGGCGACCCGACCCGCAACCCCGTGATCGGCGTGTGGTCCACCACCGACCGCAGGGGCGCGACGGTCGTCGGCAGCGGTGACAAGGGCGGCGAGGGCACGAAGGACGACAAGGGCGGCGAGGGCTTCCGACAGGTCTCCCGGCTCGGCAACCCGCTGGTCAACGAGGTCGTCGTCCCGATCAAGTACAAGGACGCCTTCAACGCGCTGAGCCCCGAGAAGGACGCCACCGTCACCCCGGTGGTCGACAAGGTCAAGGACCCGATCGTGCCGAAGCTCATCCAGAGCGTCTACGGCATCCCGGCGCCCGCCACCCCGCGCAACGACCTGGTGGAGATCTTCCTCACCGGGATCTCGAAGAACTCCGGCGGTCCCATCCAGGCCGACCTCAACTCCCAGCTCCTCAACGCCGACGTGAGCAAGGACGCGTTCCTGCCCGGCGAGGAACTGCGCCTCAACATGTCCGTCCCGCCGGCGGCGTCCCCCAACCGCCTCGGTGTCCTCGCCAAGGACCTGGCCGGTTTCCCCAACGGCCGCCGCCTCGCCGACGACGTCGTCGACATCGAACTCCAGGCCCTGGAGGGCGCGGCACAGACCGGAACGATCGTGCCCGCCCTGGCCGCCGGTGACGGCGTGAACGCCAACGACCACGCCTTCGGCACGGCGTTCCCCTACGTCGCACTGCCGAACACCGCCGCCGTCAACCAGGCCACCTCCGGCAACCCCGGCGGCGGCGTCGCCGCCGGCCTCGGCGGCCTGTCCCTGGGCGGCTTCCCGATCGCCGGCGCCAGTGCGCTGGGCGGCGGGGTCCTGCTCACCGCAGCCGCCGTCTTCATGCTGCGCCGACGGCACAGCGCCCAGCGGTGACACGTCCGTTCAGCCGCGGCCGTCGGCCCCTCCTCGCGTGGGGCCGACGGCCCGGGCACGCGCGCAGCCGTCCCAGCCGGAGCACCGCCGTGGCCACGCTGGCTCTCGGCCTCGCCCTGACCGGCGCCGGCACGGTGAGCCTCGCCACCGGATCGGGAAGCCCGGGACCGGCCGCGGTCCAGGACATCGGCGACATCCCCGGGCAGCCGTCCGACACGACGCGCCACGGCACCGCGGGCCCGGCACCCACGAGCCGTCAGATACCGCCGGTGCGGATACGGATACCCCGGATCGGGGTGGACAGCCCGCTCACCGACCTTCAGGTCCAGGGCGACGGACACCTCGGTACACCGGGCGACCCTGCGGTCGCCGGCTGGTGGAGCCAGGGGCCGGCCCCCGGGGACCCGGGTACCGCGGTGATCGTCGGCCATGTCGACTCCCTCACCGGACCGGCCGTGTTCAGCGGCCTGTCCGCCCTGCTCCCGGGCGACACCGTCGCCGTGGACGCGGCCGACGGCACCACCGGTCTCTTCACCGTCCAGGCCCTGCGCAGCTACGCCAAGGACGAGTTCCCCGACGACACGGTGTTCGGGTCCACTGCGGACCCGAGTCTGCGGCTCATCACCTGCGGGGGCGCCTACGACCGGGCCAGCCGGGAGTACCTCGCCAACCTGGTGGTCTTCGCCTCACCGGCCCGCACCGACACCGCGGCCGCCTGACCGAGCAGCCACACCGACACCCCGGCCGCCTGGCCGAGCGGTCGCACCGACCCGCTTCCACCTGGAGTTCGCCGTGAACCGACGCCGCCCTCTGCTGCCGGCCGCCGTGGCCACCGCCCTCGGCGTGGGGCTGTTCCTCGCCGGCGGCCTCGGGCCGGCCCCTCGGGGCGACGGCACCCGAGCCGCCTCCGAGCAGGCGGGCACCGGTCGGGACGCGACCGGCACCGGTCTGGACGCGGACATCCGGGGCCTGCAGGAGCACCTGAGGACGGTCCCCGCGGACGCCCTCGCCATGGCGTCCCTCGGCCTCGCCTACGTCCAGCAGGCCAAGATCACCGCTGACCCGGCCTACTACCCGAAGGCGGAAGCCGTCCTCACCCGGTCGCTGGAGACGGACCCGGCCGAGAACTTCACCGCCATGGCCGGCATGGCCGCCCTCGACGCCGCCCGGCACGACTTCACCGCGGCCCTCGACTGGTCGCAGCGGGCGATCACCGTGAACCCGGACAGCTCCACCCTCTACGGGACCCTCGCCGACGCCTACACCCAGCTCGGCCGGTACCCGGAGTCGTTCGACGCGGTGCAGCGCATGGTCGACCTCAAGCCGGGCACCCCGTCGCTGGCCCGTGCCTCCTACACGTGGGAGCTGCGCGGCGACCCGACGGCGGCCACCGCCGCCATGAAGCGGGCACTCGACGACGCCAACACCCCCGCCGACCGGGCCTTCGCCCGCTACCACCTCAGCCAGCTCGCCCTCGACAACGGCGACCCGAAGACCGCGCTCACCCACGCCGACGCGGGCCTGCGCACCGCGCCCGGCACCGCCTCGCTCCTGGAGGCCAGGGCCAAGGCCGAAGCCGCCCTCGGTGACACCGCCTCCGCCGTCGCGGACCTCCGGCGGGCCGTCACGCAGGTCCCCCAGCCCGAGTACGTGCTCGAACTCGGCGAACTGCTCCAGTCCCTGGGCCGCACGGCCGAGGCGCAGCAGCAGTACCGGGTGTTCCGCGCCGAGCAGCGGCTGTTCACCGACAACGGCGTCGCCCTCGACACCGACGCGGCGCTGTTCGAGGCCGACCACGGCGACCCCGCCGAAGCCCTCGCCATCGCCGAACACGGCCTGACCACAAGGCCGTTCCTGGAGATGCACGACGCCTACGCCTGGGCGCTGCACGCCGGCGGCCGCGACCAGGAGGCGCTGGCACAGTCCGACGAGGCCCTGGCCCTGGGGATGCGCAACGCCCTCTTCCACTACCACCGTGCCGTGATCCTGCAGGGGCTCGGGCAACTCGGCCAGGCGCGCGCCGAGTTGGAGACCGCGCTGGCGATCAACCCGGCGTTCCACCCGTTGCACGCCCCGGCCGCCCGCGCCGCGTTGACCGCACTCGGGGCCGCGGGCTGAGGGACGGGCGCGTCGTCTCCTACTTCGGCCGCGCCACGCGGCTCGGGTCGCCGCCGAGGCCCGCGTACAGGTCGGTCCAGCGGCGGTCGGTGTCGCTCGGCGGCTTGCCGTCGCAGTACGTCTTGGTCCCGTTGGCCGTGTAGAAGCGCATCATCTCCAGCACCGCTCGCGGATCGGACTTCTCCCCGCCGGTGTAGTCGGTGCCCGGCTCCCGGCTCTGGTGCAGGAGGCAGGACGGGGACGGCGTGCCGGGCTGGGCGTCGAAGCTGCCGCCTGGCTCGTCGCCGCAGGCCGCCAGCAGCGGAGCGGCGAGGAGGACCAGGCACAGCAGGTGCGCGCGGCGGGTGGTCATGGTGATCGGCCTCCGGTGGGGGCTGGTGTTCACAGGGTCGAGGGGAGGCTTCGGACGACCAGGCCCAGCCCCACGATCAGGATCAGCAGGGCGGTCAGCAGGGCGCTGTAGGGGGCGATTCGACGCAGTCGGCCGACGACGGGGCCTTCCGCCGTGCCCGCGAGCCGGTCGCCGAGGCGGACCAGGAGCAGGCCGACGGCGGTGAGGGTGGCCGCCATGCCCAGGCCGTAGGCGACCACCAGGGCCGCGCCGAAGAGGGTCCGGCCGAGGGCGACGGCGCCCAGCAGGACCACCAGGGCCGAGGGGCTGGGGACCAGGCCGCCGGCGATCCCGAGGCCGATGAGACGGCGGCGGCCTGGCGTCGCGGAGTCGTGGTGGTGATGGTGGCCGCCTCCGAACAGGCCGTGCCGGTGGCCGTGGTCGCGCCCTCGGTGGTCGTGCCCTCGGTGGTCGTGCCCTGGGTGGTCGTGCCCTGGGTGGTCGTGCCCTGGGTGGTCGTGGGGGTGACCGTGGTGCCGGTGGTGGTGGTCGTGCGGATGAGGGTGCGGGTGGTCGGGGTGGGTGTGGTCGTGTGCGTGGTCGGGAGGGTGCGGATGGTCGTGGTGATCGTTCGGTGCGGGTGCCGCGGACACGTGCGCGAGTTCCCTGAGGGGTTCGTTGCCCGTGCCCCCGTGGGAGTGCGGGAGGTGCTCGTGCGCTCGGGCACTCCGGGCGCGCCGGACCGCGTCCCGCAGCAGGCCGGCGCCGACGGCGGCGACCAGGGCACCGCTGAGGACGCCCAGCCAGCCGAGCAGGACGTCGCCGGCCAGCGAGGAGAACGCCGTCAGGCACAGCCCGACGACGAGGACGCCGGCGGTGTGGGTGACGGTGACGGTGGCGCCGACGGTGACGGCGTCCCGGGTGCTGCCGCGACGGCCCGCGAGGTAGGCGGCCATCACGGTCTTGCCGTGTCCGGGCAGCAGCGCGTGTCCGGCGCCCAGCACGATCGACAGGAGGACGGCGAGCAGGCCGAGCGGGACCGTGAGCCGCCGGGTGGCGCCGAGTTCGGTGAGGCGGGCGTCGAGGCCGGCGAGCCAGGCCGTGGGCCCGGAGCCGTCCGCCGTCACGCTCGCCTCGCGGGCGGGTGCCGCGTCGTCGCCGGGACGGGCGTGGAACTGGGCGCGGGTGACACCGCTGGGGCTGTCGAGCAGGTCGCGGGGGTAGTCCCGCAGTTCCTTGGAGACCGACCGGGCCGGAACGTCGGTGTGATCGACCGTGGTCCCGTCGCCGCGGGCGGTGATCTCGTTCCATCCGACCCGGCTCGGGTCGCTCCCGCTGGTGACCCGCACCGTGGTGCCGTCGGCCGGGAGGTGCAGGTCGGCCCGGAGGACGCACTCCAGGCGGCTGGTGCGCAGGCCCGCCGATCCGTCCTCGTACCGGAACCGCGCGGAGTCCGTTCGCCAGGTCAGGGCCGCGGCCGCCCGGTCGGTCGTCACCTGGAGGCCCTGCGCGGTCCGGGCGCACTGCTCGGCGGCCCAGGCGGTGCGTTCGTCGTCGTCGACGGTGCCGTCGCCGTTGCGGTCGATCCTCGGCTGTTCCTGGAGGGTGGGGATCTCGGCGGCGTCGGTGACGGCGAGGACCTCCAGGCTGTCGGGGTGGACGGTGAAGCCGAGGTAGTGGTTGAGGGAGAAGTTCCCCAGTGGATGGGCGTCTGCGGCGGGTACGGTGACGCCGAGCAGGAACAGCGTGCCCGACACGGCCACACCTGCCCGGGCGAGGAATCGGGGAACCGCCACGCTGGGCCTCCGGGGACGGGGCCGGCCGCCGCGGCGAAGCCCGGCCCGGCAGGAAGGGGATGCGGGCGCGATTGCCCGACGCACACCATCCGGGCCCGGAGGTGACTCGGGATTGGCACCACTCCGGCCCGGGCGGCGGCGTCACTCCGCCGGGGCATCACCTCCGGACACCCGTTCCCATGCATCGAACGGATGGCCGCAGCCCGGCGGACCTGCGACAAGGCGCCGGTGTGCACCTCCTCGCGCCCCCGGCGCGCCCCGTGACAGGACTCCTTGTTGCACCCATAGTGCACCTACAACCTCACCGCACCGACTGCGGTGCGGCAGCAGCAGATGCAGGAAGGACACCCATGGCCTCCTCATCCGTCTCCCCCTCCCAGGACCCGCCGAGATCCCCCCGCGCGACCGCCGTGGCGTCGATCACCCGTCAGGAGTGGCGGCGCCTGGCCGGGATGGGGGCGTTCGTCGTCGCGCTGCACGTGATCGGCTGGGTGACGCTGGTCGCCGTCGTCGCGCCCGAGCACCACACCGTCGGGGAGAAGAGCTTCGGTGTCGGGATCGGCGTCACCGCCTACACCCTCGGCATGCGGCACGCCTTCGACGCGGACCACATCGCCGCGATCGACAACACCACCCGCAAGCTCATGGAGCAGCACAAGCGGCCGCTCTCCGTCGGATTCTGGTTCTCCCTCGGGCACTCGTCCATCGTGTTCGCCCTCGCCGTCCTGCTCTCCTTCGGAGTGAAGTCGCTCGCCGGCCCCCTCCAGGACGACGGTTCCGGCCTCCACCGGGTCACCGGCCTGATCGGCACGGCGGTGTCCGGCTCGTTCCTGTACCTGATCGCGATCGTCAACCTCGTCGTCCTGGTGGGCATCTGGAAGGTGTTCCGGCAGATGCGCTCCGGGCACCTGGACGAGAGCGCGCTGGAGGAGCAGCTGGACAAACGGGGCCTGCTGAACCGGGTGCTGGGCCGGGTGACCCGGTCGGTCGGCAAGCCGTGGCAGATGTACCCGCTGGGCATGCTCTTCGGCCTCGGGTTCGACACCGCGACCGAGATCGCCCTGCTGGTGCTGGCCGGTTCCGGGGCCGCGTCGGGTCTGCCGTGGTACGCGATCCTGTGTCTGCCGGTGCTGTTCGCCGCCGGGATGTGCCTGTTGGACACCATCGACGGGTCGTTCATGAACTTCGCCTACGGCTGGGCGTTCTCCAAGCCGGTCCGCAAGATCTACTACAACCTGACCATCACGGGGCTGTCGGTCGCCGTCGCGCTCGTCATCGGCACCGTCGAGCTGCTGGGCCTGCTCGCCGACAAGCTCGACCTGCACGGTGCCTTCTGGGACTGGGTGTCCGGGCTGGACCTCAACACGGTCGGCTTCGTGATCGTCGGCCTGTTCTTCGCCACCTGGGTCATCGCGCTCGCGGTGTGGAGGTTCGCCCGGATCGAGCAGAGATGGAACGTGCCGACCCCGGTCGCCGCGCCGCCGGCCGCCACGAACGAAGGCTGAGGCCGCGTCAGGGACGGCAACGCGGACGAAAAACGAGTGGCGTGCACCCGGGCAGGTGACGTCGCTGGCCCAGGGGAGTGAGGCAACCCGACCACACCTGCACCGCTCGCGAAACCGTGACGGGATCCGGTCCACAGTGCCGAGTGCGGCTGCCCAGCCGGATCCCCGCTCCGCCGCTCCCTCGGCGCGGAGCGGAACCCGCCCGTCACGGAAGCGAGAACCCCACCCGCATGAACGTCACGCGCCGACCTGCCCGCAGAAGCCCGACCGCCCGTACCGCCGCGATCCTCACCAGCATGAGCCTCGCGCTCGCCGGCACCGCGATCCTCGGATCCGGCGCCGGTACCGGCAACGCCTCCAGCCACCGCGAGGCGCCGCTGATCGCGGCCGACCCGCAGGTCGACAACACCGACGTCTACGCCTTCACCAGCCCCGACAACCAGGACACCGTCACCCTGGTCGCCAACTGGCTGCCGTTCCAGGAGCCCAACGGCGGCCCCAACTTCTACCCCTGGGCCGACGGGGCGCACTACGACATCAACATCGACTCCCAGGGCACCGGCAAGCCCGACCTCACCTACCGCTGGACCTTCCACACCGAGGACCGGCGCGGCACCGACACCTTCCTCTACAACAACGGCGTCGTGAACAACCTCACCGACCCCACCCTGCTGTTCCGCCAGTACTACACGCTCCAGGAGCTGCGCCCCGGCTGCGACCCGGTCACCCTGGTCGAGCACGGCACCGCCGCCCCGTCCGACACCGGCCGCGCGTCCATGCCCGACTACGCCGGGCTGCGCCGACAGGCCACCGTGCAACTGCCGGGCGGAGGACAGACCGTGGCCACCCAGGCCGCCGACCCGTTCTTCCTCGACCTGCGGATCTTCGACCTGCTCTACGGCGGCAACCTCTCCGAGGTCGGCCAGAACACCCTCGCCGGGTACAACGTCAACTCCCTGTCCATCCAGGTGCCCAAGAGCCGCCTCGCCCACAAGGGCGACGCGACCCGCAACCCCGTCATCGGTGTCTGGTCCAGCACCGAGAAGCAGACCCTGAAGCTCAGCCCCGGCAAGGCCGAGCCGGCCGGCACGTTCGTCCAGGTCTCCCGCCTCGGCAACCCGCTCGTCAACGAGGTCGTCCTGCCCGCCGGCCTCAAGGACGCCTTCAACTCCCTCCCGCCGTCCGAGGACCACAACCAGCCCGCCGTGGTCGCCAAGGTCCTCAACCCCGAGGTGCCGCAGCTGATCCAGGCGATCTACGGCCTCCCGGCCCCGGCCACCCCGCGCACCGACCTCCAGGAGATCTTCCTCACCGGCATCGCCAAGGCCACCGGCGGCCCCTTCCAGGTGGATCTGAACTCCCAGCTGATGAACCGGGACATCGACCCGAAGAGGTTCGTCCCCGCCGAGGAACTGCGGCTGAACATGTCCACCCCGGTCACCCCGAACCCCGACCGGCTCGGCGTCCTCGACGGAGACCTCCAGGGCTTCCCCAACGGCCGCCGCCTCACCGACGACGTCGTCGACATCGCCCTCCAGGTGATGGAGGGCGCCACCCCGGGCCACCTCATCCCCGCGCTCGCCGCCGGCGACAAGGTCAACACCGCCGACAAGCCGTTCGGCACCACCTTCCCCTACCTCGCGCTGCCGTACGACAAGGCCGTCAACCAGCCCAACTGACCTTCCCCGCCGGGTGGGGGGGCCCCGCTTGCGCCGCCCGGCCCCCGCCCCACCCCCCACGCACCCCACCCAAACCTAGGGGGAGAACGCACCGCGC